>NZ_JBLXXR010000002.1:0-222560 GCF_048513535.1 Rothia sp. CCM 9416
TTTCGCGCCCAGGGCCGCCGTCGCTACAGGGCTACAATTTGGGAAAATTTAGCAAATATTTTAAAGAGTGGAAGCCTAGGGCCTAGAGTAGGACTATGGCTATTAACCAAGACCTTGTGGGCCGCCTTTACCCGCCCACCGAGCCCTACGCTGTGGGCCGTGAAAAAATCCGTGAATTTGCGACTGCTGTTAAAGCGACCAGCCCCCTGCACTTCGATCTGCAGGCCGCCCAAGCGGCAGGCTACACCGACCTGGTAGCACCACCGACTTTCGCCATTATTCTGGCGCAGAAGGCCGACGCGGCTCTGATTACTGACCCCGAGGCTGGTATCGATTTCTCCCGCGTGGTTCACGCTGACCAGCGCTTTACCCACCACCGCCCCATCGTGGCGGGCGATAAGCTCCTGACTGAAGTTCACGTTGATAGCCTGCGGGTGATGGGGGCTGGGGCCATGCTTAGCACCCGCGAAGAAATCACCACGGTTTCCGGTGAAAAAGTAGCTACCTGCTACTCATCACTTTTGGTTCGGGCGGAGGACTCATGACTGCTATAACTTTTGAGACCCTAGAAAAGGGTGCTGAGATTGGTGCCTGTCAGATTCCCGTGACCCGCGCAGATCTGGTGGCCTACGCCGGTGCTTCAGGGGACTTCAACCCTATCCACTGGAACGAGCGTTTTGCCAATGCGGTGGGGCTACCCGGGGTGATTGCTCACGGTATGTTTACCATGGGTGTGGCTATCCAGCTGGTGACCAACTGGGTGGGGGACGCCGGTGCGATTGTGGATTACCAGACCCGCTTCTCCAAGCCGGTGCCGGTACCCGACGCGGAGGGGGAGAGCTCACCTGCCAGCGGCGGCAACGTCATTTCTGTGGCCGGTAAAATCGGTGCCCTGGACCAAGAAAACCGCACCGCCCGCGTCGACCTGACCGTCACTGCCCCCGACGCCCAGGGCAAAGAGCAGAAAGTGCTCATGAAAGCCCAAGCGCTGGTCCAGCTAGCCTAGTCTCCTTAGGGGGCTAAAAATGCCAGGGGTGCTCCTCTTGCAAGAGGAAGGCCCCACTAATATCGGTGAATGAGAGACGGCCTACCGTGAGTGCTTACTGTTTTACTTCTCAAGGTGTCCCCATCATGCCCCCTTAGGGGTACATGAGCAGAGCGCTAGAATAGACAGCCGACACAAAGAATTAGAACGAGAGAAAACACCCTGGTATGCCCACATCGAGTACAGTCCCTTATCAGCTGACTGACACCCAGATTCGTACCTGGTACCGGGCTGTCCTTAGTCTCTTCTTCGCCAGCGGCCTGGTGGTTTCGGCGCTACTTACCCGTCTTCCCGACCTAGCTACCGGGCTGAATCTGAGTTCCGGACCTATGGGTTTGCTCCTTCTGGGCATGACCGCCGGTTCCTTCTGCGCTGTCAGCTTCTCCGGTGCCCTGGTAGCCCGCTTCGGCGCGATCCGATGTATAGCCGCCGCCTACGCAACAACTGTTACCGGTATGGCCCTGATCGGTTGCGGTGTCTACTATATGAGCGTCCCCATGACCCTGGTGGGGCTGAGCCTACAGGGGCTGGGGAGCGCAGTGTCGAACGTAGCCTCCAACGTGCAGGGGGTCGCCAACGAGCGAGCCCTGGGGCGGTACGTCACCCCGATTATGCACGGCTTCTTCTCCATTGGCACCGTCATGGGTGCAGCTCTGGGCGCTCTAGGCACTCAGCTAGGGCTCCCCTTCGTCGCCCATATGATGAGCTATGCGGTGGTGGTGGCAGCGCTGGTTGCATTCTCGCTAACCCGCTGCCAGACCGAAAATTACGGTCAGGACGATACCAAGGCGCTCGCAACCCTTGGGGCCTATAAGGTCCGTGATGCCTGGCGAGATAAGCACACGATCCTGATTGGGCTTTTCGTGCTGGGTGTAGCTTTGGCTGAGGGCTCAGCAAATGACTGGGTAGCCCTAGCCCTCACCCATGACTACGGCACCAGCAAGACAATCGGCTCGCTGGGCTATTTCACCTTTGTAGTGGCCATGATGGTTGGCAGATTCGGTGGGACGGCACTACTCAACAGGTACGGGCGGGTACTTATTTTGCGGATAACCTGCTCCCTGGCAATCGCTGGCCTGAGCCTGTTTATCTTTGCTCCCAAGGTCCAGGTCGGTTTTGTGGGTTTGCTGATCTGGGGTCTGGGAGCCTCTCTGGGGTTCCCTACCGGTATGTCGGCGGCCTCCGACGACCCGATGAAAGCCGCCGTGCGGGTATCGGTTGTCTCTACCATCGGTTACACAGCCTTCTTAGGTGGCCCGCCCCTGCTGGGCTTACTAGGCGAGCACTTCGGTATTCGTAAGGGGCTGATTGCCGTGCTTATTTTTGTGCTGCTCTCGCTGGTGCTGACTAGCCAGCTGACACCCAGAAAAGATAGGGATGAGCTTCTTGCTATCAGGATCTAGCAAACACCCAGCAGGCTCATAGGGAGCTTATCTGGAAGGACTCAGGAATGAGTACATACTGGCTTGCTACCAGCCGGTAGAATGGAACCCGTGACTGAGAAGCTATTGAGTGAACTGACCACCGCCGCTGTCGGTGGCCCCGCCCGCACCTACGTCCGCGCAACAACAGAACAAGAAATTATCGCCGCTCTCCGCACCGCCGATGAGGCAGGGGAGGACCTGCTCCTTGTCGGCGGCGGTTCTAACCTGCTGGTGGCAGATGAGGGCTTTGCCGGTACGGTGCTTCACATCGCATCGGAGGGAATCGAAAATATCGGTGACTACGCCTGCGGCGGCGCCAACCTGCGCGTGCAAGCAGGGCACAACTGGGATGCCTTCGTCGCCTACACCGTAGAACGCCAGTACTCCGGTATTGAGGCTCTTTCCGGTATACCCGGTACCGTTGGCGCAACCCCCGTGCAGAACGTCGGTGCTTACGGCTCAGAGGTCGCCCACACCATTGCTTCGGTGCGTACCTGGGATCGTCAAACCGGCAATTACAAAACCTTCGCTAACGCCGACCTCAAGTTCGCTTACCGTGACTCAATCCTCAAGCAGTCAAGCGTCAACGGCACACCCCGCTATGTGGTGCTGACCGTTGATTTTCAGCTACCGCACGGTAGCATGTCTGCCCCCATTCGTTACGCTGAGCTTGCCCGCCAGCTGGGCGTTACTGTGGGGGAGCGTGCCAGCTCTGCCCTGGTGCGCAAGACTGTCCTGGGTCTTCGCGCGGGGAAAGGCATGGTTCTTGACCCGGCAGACCGCGATACCTACTCCACCGGCTCTTTCTTCACTAATCCCATTGTGGATAGCGCCGCCCTTGATACTCTGCCCGAGGACGCTCCCCGCTACCCGGTGACCACAGCCACCGGCCAAACGGTTGAAGGTAAGGTCAAGCTCAGTGCTGCCTGGTTGATTCAGCAGGCTGGCTTTGAGAAGGGCTTTGGTCTAGAGGGCCAGGGCCAGCAGCTTTCCGGCGGTCGCGCCTCACTTTCAACCAAGCACACCCTGGCAATCACTAACCGAGGTGGTGCTGCTACAGCCGATATTGCCGCTATTGCGCGAGCTGTGCGAGCCGGTGTTGAAGAACGCTTTGGCGTGTATCTGGTTGCTGAGCCCGTTGTCGTTGGTTTTGAACTCTAGCCCCTGACGTTACGCTATGAGCCTTGAACGGGAAATTGCCGGTAGCGACGGGAGTCTCTTGCACCGGCGGATGCAGCGGGTACGTGCTTTTATGGGCCGTCACCCTCTTTTCCTCTTGCTTTATCGGGCCCTGGTCATTCTTCTGGGCTTTCTCTGTATTCTTGCCGGCATCATCATGCTGGTTACCCCTGGGCCGGGCTGGCTCTTTATCTTCATGGGCATGAGCCTCTGGGGTACCGAGTTTCACTGGGCTCACCGGCTCAACCTCTGGGTCCGTGCCAAGGTGCTTGCCACCTGGCGGTCCTTTGAAGCCGCTCGCCACCGCAGGCACCGGCGTAAAACTGCCCAACGATGGGCTAAGCGAAGCAACCATAGCCACTACTGCCCCAGCGGATGCCACTACCGCACAAGCAAACCCGGCCGCTAAAACAGCTCAAAGGGCCCATGCACCACCACCTGGTGCATGGGCCCTTTTTAGGTAAGGGGCTAGCCCTCTGATGCTTCTTCTAACCCCAGCATATGGCCAATAATCTCAAGAATTTTGGGGTCTTCGTAGCCTAGCTTGCGCATGGCAGTTACATACTTTTCGGTAAGCGTTTGAGCCTTGTGGGCCGTGGAATCAAGGGCCGTAATAAAGGAGCCGGCTCGTCCGTGGGTTTCAATAGCCCCAGCAGCTTCAAGCTCCTTATAGGCCTTGGCCACGGTATTGACTGCTAGACCTGTTTCTGCCGCCAAAGCCCGCATAGGGGGTAACCTGTCACCGGCCGCCAAGCGGCCATCAAATCTAGCCGCAATAATTGCGCGCCGTAACTGGGAATAGGGGGGAACATCCGATGCCTTATCCACCCTGAAGTTTAAGGCACGGATGCCCCCGCAGAGCTCCTGATGGGACTCATGAGTCGGGGGCATCTGAGGCTTGGTCATAGCTCTATTTTAGAGGGTGCCGGTCGCAATCTTCAGCATGCGGCGCACCGGCTCAGCGGCACCCCACAGGAGCTGGTCACCCACAGTGAAAGCACTGATGTACTGAGGTCCCATGCTCAGCTTGCGGATACGGCCAACCGGGATGTCCAGGGTGCCAGATGCCGCTACCGGGGTAAGGTCGCGCATAGTTGCTTCGCGCTCGTTGGGAACTACCTTGGACCACTGGTTATCTTCATCAATGATCTTCTCAATTTCCTCAACCGTCAGGTCTTCGGTCAGCTTGAGGGTGAGTGCCTGTGAGTGGGAGCGCATGGTTGCGATACGGACGCACAGACCGTCAAGAGCGACCCGGCTATCGCCTTCAAGGCCCAGAATCTTGTTGGATTCAGCCTCTGCCTTCCACTCTTCGCGAGACTGCCCCTTGCCCAAGTCTGAATCAATCCAGGGAATGAGGGAACCTGCAAGCGGTACACCGAACTGGGTGGTGTCCAGCTCGCCAGAACGTTGCTTGTCCAGAATCTTGCGGTCAATCTCAAGAATCGCTGAAGCGGGATCAGCCAGTTCAGCCTTGATGGTGCCGTTCAGGTCACCGAACTGCTTGAGGACCTCGCGCATGTGGCGGGCACCGCCACCGGAAGCCGCCTGGTAGGTCATGGAAGTACCCCACTCCACCAGGCCCTGCTTCCACAGGCCACCTAAGCCCATGAGCAGGCAGGAGACGGTGCAGTTGCCGCCGATAAAGTCTTTGACGCCAGAGTCCAGGCCACGGTCAATAACATCGCGGTTAATGGGGTCAAGTACAATCACAGCATCATCGTTCATGCGCAGGGTGGAGGCGGCATCAATCCAGATACCCTGCCAGCCGCGCTCCCGCAGAGCAGAATGAACGGCCTTGGTGTAGTCGCCACCCTGAGCAGTCACAATCACGGGAAGCTTAAGCAGCTCGTCCAGGTCGTGTGCGTCTTTGAGAGTGGCCTCTTCAAGGGCCCCGCCGAAGGTAGGGGCGGGGGCACCAGCCTGCGAGGTAGAGAAGAAGACGGGGCTAATACTCTCAAAATCTCCTTCTTCGAGCATGCGCTGCATGAGGACGGAGCCCACCATGCCACGGTAGCCTACAAAACCTACTGAATCACCGGGTGTAAAAGTCATGGTTTCAGTCTAGCTTTATTCCGCTGCACGCGTGAGGGGAACAGCCTCGTGTTACAGGCCAAAGCGAGGTAGACACGGAAAGGCTACCCCTGTAACCGCCAGCTCTCAAAACGGTAGGGTAGAGCGACCTTATCACCTGTGGCTTCAAGGCCGTAGCCTTTAACGCTGGTGAGCGTATCGGTGGACGCAAGTAACTCCCAGCGGTCATCTAAAGCCGGTGCGTAGGTGTCGCCCTCTAATTCAAGGCCAAAGACGGTTCTTTCCACTCGGCTCACGCAACCGCCAGCTACCTGCGGCAGGTTCCGAGCTGTGAGAGCCTCCGCATAGACACGACCGCCACCAATCACCCAATAGGCAGTGGCATCGGGTGCTAGCTGGGCCGCCTGCTCAAGGGCTATGGCTAAGGAGGGTACCCAGGTAGCCCCGTCGCGGAGGGTGGGGTCAGAAAGGGAGGAGGAAATAACGATATTAGGACGCCCCGGTAAAGGACGAAAACGAGGCGGGAAGGACTCCCAGGTAGCGCGCCCCATAATCACGGGGCACCCCCAGGTAACCTGCTTGAAGTGGGCTAGGTCTTCGGGCGCGTACCAGGGCATATCACCGGCCCGACCAATCACGCCCTTGCCCGCCTGGGCCCAGATGGCGCCCAGTACCGGCAAATCTTTTTCAGCTACGCTCATAGCCTGCCCCTAGACCGCGATAGGGGCTTTGATGGTGGGGTGGTGCCGGTAATCCACCAGTTCAAAGTCCTCAAACTCATAGTCAAATAGGGAGGGTTTCTTATTCTTGATGATCAGCTTGGGGTAAGGGTAGGGTTGCCGGCTGAGCTGCTCCTCAACCTGCCAATAGTGGTTGGAGTAGATATGGCAGTCCCCGCCGGTCCACACAAACTCACCGGGAACCATACCCGTCTGCCCGGCAATAAGCTGGGTCAGCAGAGCGTAGGAAGCGATGTTGAAAGGAACGCCCAAGAACATATCGGCGCTCCGCTGGTAGAGCTGGCACGAGAGCTCACGGGTGCCGTCCGGGCGGGTCTTGACGTAGAACTGGAAAAGCGCATGACAAGGCGGCAGAGCCATATCATCGACCTCAGCGGGGTTCCAGGCCGTGACGATATGCCGACGAGAATCAGGGTTAGTCTTGAGCGACTCAATGACCTTAGCAATCTGGTCAATGGTCTGCCCATCCCCGGCAGGCCAGGAACGCCACTGTACGCCGTAGACCGGGCCCAGTTCGCCGTCCTCATCAGCCCACTCGTCCCAAATACTCACACCGCGTTCCTGAAGCCACCGCACATTGGACTCACCCCGCAGAAACCAGAGCAACTCAAGAGCAACCGACTTAAAGTGAACCCGTTTAGTGGTAATCAGCGGGAAACTCTCCGCCAGGTCAAAACGCAGCTGGCGACCAAAGACACTCTTGGTGCCGGTACCGGTGCGATCAGACTTAAGATCGCCGGTAGCCATAATCTCACGAAGTAGGTCTTCGTAGGGGGTGGGAACAGTCATTATCTTCTTTTCAGTCAAGGGGGCAGGGAGCGCCGGGGGCACTCACCTCAAGGAATCAGTCATCAAAAGGCTTAATCTGTTCTAAAGAAACCACGGTCATAGGGTGAGTAACCGACACCTGCATGACCCACATTTCACCCGGCTTCAGGTAGGGATCAGCAGCGGGCAGATGCTTGCGCAGAGACTTGCCCAAATGCCCACCCAGCACCTCCAAGACCGTAGGGAGTACCGGACGATGGGTACACAAGACAACAGAACGGTCACGCTTCTCAAAGAGCGACTCTGCTACTTTACGCGCATGCTTGGGTGAACGTCTATTACTGTCCTCTGTCAGCCCGCGCTTTTCCTTAATGGTCAGGCCACTTGCCTTAGCATAAGGGTAGACCGTTTGCATGCACCTGACCCAGGGCGAGGAAACAACCCGCTCAGGGGACCAAGCCTGTAATAACCGCCCAACAGCCAGAGCCTGTCTCTTGCCTGTAGCGGCCAGCGGGCGCTCGCCTTCTGCCCCTGCCCACTTAGAACGAGGCTTGGCCTTAGCATGCCGCATCACAATTACGGGGCGAGTCTTGAGATCCTGAGCGGACTCTAAACGGAGCAGGGCATCCAGGGGTTCCTTATCGGTGGGGCTGGTCAGCATCGCCCGTGCCTGCTTGGGGCTTACCCAGCGCAGTTCATCAACTTCACCCTCATCAGCCTGTGCCCGTGCACCAGCGGGGAGCTCAGCGGCCCAGTAGTAGACCTCCTTGGGCTTTCCCTTGACCTTATAGGCGGTCACCGCAAGCGGTGCGCCTAGCGTGACTTGGAGACCCACTTCTTCACGGACCTCACGCACAGCGGTCTCGGGCAGTGTTTCCCCCGGATCCTGCTTACCCTTGGGCCAGGACCAGTCATCGTAGCGGGGGCGGTGAATGATGAGTACCTCGAGCTTGTCGTGGTGACGCCGCCAAATTAGCGCGCCAGCAGCATTGACGGCGGCCTTGTTGCGGGGACCTCGGCGGATAGATAGTTCCCCGTCTGCTGTGTGTGCGGTGTAAAAGGTGTCTGTGTGCGGCATGTGGAGCTCCAATAGTGGGGCGGGCATTTAAGATGTCCCTGGGTTAACCTTGCCTTAACCCAAGGACATTGTATTCCCTCGACTGCCCTGGAGAGGGAATCGGGCGGATAAGTTATCCTGTCAAAGCTAACTGTTAGGAGCGCTTATTGCGTTTCTTGCTCCGGCTAGCCAAGTAGAAAGCCTGGACATCACGCAGAGGCTGACCTTCGGCATCCAAATGATGGCGTTCCCAGGAACCGTTGGCGCTCAGGTGCCAGTTACTTGTCTTGTCCGAGAGGTAATTCTCAAACATTTGGAGCAGGTAAGCCACATGGGCAGGTTCCTTAACATGTACCAGGGCCTCAACACGGCGGTCCAGGTTGCGGTGCATCATATCGGCTGAGCCGATGTAGGTCTTGGGCTGACCGGCGTTTTCAAAGGTGAAAACCCGGGAGTGCTCCAAGAAACGCCCCAGCACCGAACGCACCTTGATGTTATCTGAGAGCCCAGGAACACCGGGGCGTAGGGCACAGATGCCGCGTACCAGTACATTGACTTCTACTCCGGCCTGTGAAGCACGGTAGAGGGAGTCAATGATAGCCTCATCGACCATCGAGTTGCACTTAATTTGAATCTTGGCGTAATGACCGGCCTGCTTGTGTTCTATTTCCTTATTGATGTTGTCAATCAGGCCCGAGCGCAGGGAGCGGGGGGCAACCAGCAACTGCTTGTAGGTTGTCTTGGGAGCGTAGCCGGAGAGCTGATTGAAAAGCCTGGAGACGTCCTCACCGATTTGAGGGTCGCAGGTAATCAGACCGAGATCCTCATAGAAGCGGGCGGTGGAGGGGTGGTAGTTGCCGGTGCCGATATGGCAGTAGCGGCGTAGACCATCGGGTTCCTTGCGGACCACCTGGGAGAGCTTGCAGTGGGTTTTGAGGCCCACGATGCCGTAGACCACGTGAACACCGGCGCGCTCCAGTTTGCGGGCCCATTCGATGTTGGCCTGCTCGTCAAAGCGGGCCTTAATCTCGACCAGGGCCAGGACCTGTTTGCCAGCTTCGGCTGCTTCGATGAGGGCATCGACAATGGGGGAGTCGCCGGAGGTACGGTAGAGGGTCTGCTTGATAGCCAGTACAGCGGGGTCAGAGGCTGCCTGCTCGAGGAAGGCCTGAACGCTGGTCGCAAAGGAATCGTAGGGGTGGTGGAGTAAGACATCGTGATCGCGGGTTGCGGCGAAAACGTCGGCAGCCTTGGAGGTTTCGTTGGCGTTGAGCCAGCGGGAGGTGTGGGCTACATGCTTGGGGTAGTGCAGGGCAGGGCGGTTGGTTTTAGCGATATCGGAGAGACCGCGCATGTCCAGGGGCGCGGGGAGCTTGTAGACCTCGTGCTCATCGATGCCTAGCTCGGAGACCAGGAGTTCCAGAATGGTTGGGTTGATGGTGTCTTCAACCTCTAGGCGTACCGGCGGGCCGAAACGGCGGCGGAGCAGTTCTTTCTCTAGTGCTTTGAGAAGGTTCTCAGCATCGTCCTCTTCTACTTCGAGGTCTTCGTTACGGGTTACACGGAAGGCGTGGTGTTCCAGTACTTCCATGCCGGGGAAGAGAATATCGAGGTGCTCAGCGATAATCACTTCGAGGGGGATAAAGCGTACCTCACCGGAGGATGAACGTACCGAGCGTGAGCCATCAACGGCGACCATCCGGTCCATGGTTTCGGGGACCTTGAGACGGGCGAAGAGTTCCTTGCCGGTCTGGGGATTGCGGACAATGACCGCCAGGTTGAGCGATAGACCGGAGATGTAGGGGAAGGGGTGGGCCGGGTCAACGGCTAGCGGGGTGAGCACCGGGAAGACATCGGTTCGGAAGAAGTTGGAGAGGCGGTCCTGCTCAGCGGTGCTCAGATCGCTCCAGCCGACAATGCGAATGTTTTCTTTTTCGAGCTCTGGGTAGACCTGCTCGTGGAAGACCCGTGCCTGACGCTCTTGCAGGGCGTGAGCGGCTTCGGCGATTTCTTCCATCTGCTCTTCAGGGGTGAGGCCTGCGGCTGAGGGCATGGCGATACCGGTGGCGATACGGCGCTTGAGCCCGGCTACCCGGACCATGAAGAACTCATCGAGGTTGCTGGTAACGATAGAGAGGAAGTTCAGGCGTTCAAGCAAGTAGAGGTTGGGATCTTCTGCCAATTCGAGAACCCGGGTGTTGAAGTCTAGCCAGCTTATTTCGCGGTCAAGGAAACGATCGGAGCCAAAGTCACCCTCGAGGTTGGGGAGCTTAATTTTCTTTCCTATATCGATACGGTCTACGCGTGTTTCAGCGCGTTCTAGCTTGCTGATGTCACTCCCGATGGGGGTGCGGTTGGGTATCTCTTCTGGTGCCTTGGTCATGGTGAGCCTTTCGCGGTTGCGGTCAATACAAAGTGTGGGTCTTGTGGCTTCGGGCCGGTGGGGTGCCCGTCAGCTGGATCTTGAGGGGGTGGCTTCTGCCGGGGCACCGGGTCGGTACTGTCGGTCAACGGTGAGCGGGGTGAAACCGAGAGAGCGGTAGAGGCTGACTGCCGCCGTATTATCTGCATCGACATAGAGAACTATACGGTCTAGGGCTTTTCCTTGCTTGTCGGTTGTCTGAGCTAGGTAAGCCATACCTGCTAAGGTGAGGGCTTTACCCAGGCCCCGGCCCTGCCACCGGGGGTCGATGCCGATGGCATAGACTTCACCTTCTGGCTCTGCTCCCTGGTCTGTGGGGATTTTGGTCCAGTGGTAGCCGGCCAGGGCAGAGCCGCACTTAGATTCTGCCTCTGCGGTACTGTCAGAGACATGAACCAAGAAGAAACCTTCGGGCCGGAACCAGGCAGATTCCGTGCGAACCTGCAGATCCTTTAGGGTCAGCCTGCCCTGCTCGGGGTGATGCGCAAAAGCGCGTGCATTCAGTTCAACCCAGTGATGGGCTTGCTCCGGTGAGTAGGTGATAAGTTCGAGACCATGGGGGAGCTGAGCCTGATCAGCTAGGTCAAGGATGCGTTGCCTCGATACTTCGGTTAGGGGTAGTTCTAGTTTGTAGAGTTCCCGGCTTGCCTTCCACCCTAAATGTTGAGCAATAGCAAGGGCAGCTTCCAGAGCGGGGGTTTGCTCCTGCGGGCCTCCGTGGATCCAGGCCGCTAGAGGCTGGCCCTCCAGAGCTTTAAGAGCGGAGGTAATTAGAGTAAGGCCGATACCCTGCCCGCGCATTTGAGGGCTTACTGCTGCCTCAAGAACCCAGGTATCACCTTCAAGAACAAGCACCGCTAAGCCTACAAGCTGGTCTGCTACCCGCGCTTCAAAGGCCTTCACGGCAGAAGCCGGAACCGCCTCGTGTTGGTTCACTGCTCGGATAACTTCAATATGGGCCTGCTCCGAAAAAGGAGCTGCTCCGTCCTGTCCCTGGGCCAAGCTAGCTAGGGCCTGCATGCCTTGGGGTAAGTCAGAAGCAAAGGTAGATTCAACCACCTCAAGAGCCTTCATAGGTACCTCCTCCACTCACCATGAGCCTTCCTCCTTACTCTAACGAGACTCACCTCTGGGGGAGTTGAAGCTATAGCCAACATTGCGCACCGTCGTAATCAACTGTTCGTGGTCAGGCCCTAACTTGGAACGCAAACGGCGAATATGAACATCGACGGTGCGGGTGCCGCCGTAGTAGTCATAGCCCCACACCTCAGATAGAAGCTGGGAGCGGGTAAAAACACGGCCAGGGTGCTGGACCAAGAACTTAAGGAGTTCGAATTCCTTATAGGTCAGGTTGAGCGGTGAGCCCTGCAAACGAGCCGAATAGGAAGCCTCGTCAACCGTTACGCCCCCCACCCGAATAATAGAATCCTGAGCCTGAGCTAGGTGATCACGGTAAGCTGATAGCAGGCGTAGACGGGCTTCTAGCTCAGCCGGTCCAACCGATGCAAGAACGATATCATCAACCATCCAATGAGCTGCTACAGCCGCCATGCCGCCCTCGGTTAGCACCATCAGCAAGGGCACATTAAGCCCGGCTCCCTTCAGGAGATGGGCACAGTTGCGAGCAGCGACCAGTTCCTCGCGGGCATCGACCATGACCACATCCGGCCCCAAACCCTGGATAGGTGCAAGCGAAGAACCTAAAGGCAATACAGAAAACCGGTGTGCTAATAAACCCAAAGACTGGGTGACGTCAGCGCCATCGGTCGATGAATCACTCAACACGACAATATGCAGCACACCATCACTCCTCGCTATACAGCAACTCTTGACCAGTATAAAACGCGGTACCCGGACGTTGATAAAAAGGCTCGTAATACGGGAAGATATAAAGATAAAGCCGGGATTATGAACCCGGCCCATCACTTACCGCACCCCGAAGGCTACTGTGACCACCAAAGAGAACTCCACACGAGCAATACGAACCTTTGTTCCTGAGCTCAGTAGGTTCCGCCGAGCTCAGCAGAAAACTGTTTACCAAGGGCCCTTAGGGCGAATCGGTGCTACCCGGCGCTCCCGCTATACCCTGGTTGCTCTCTCAGGGGTGCTTGCCCTTCTCGCGCTGGTGGTTTCTGCCATTATCTCGCCAACAGTTGCGGCAGCAGCCGGGCTGGGTGCTGTACTTCTCATCGCTGGCGGCTGGCCTGCTGCCACCGGTATTGCTGAACTCCGTGGGCGCCACCGCGTAACGTCACATTCGGTCATTATTCTCTTATCCGGGCTAGCTTCGGTTCTTTATGCCTGGATTAACCCCGGGGAGTCCCCGCTTACCTTCTTACCAGCTATTGCTGCTGTTGGTATTGTCTCCAGCTTTATGACTGAGCTTGCCCGCGGTGAGGGCGCACAGGGCAAGCTGGAGTCGGTGATTAGCTGTGTTTCAGGGGTACTGGCCTCTGTTTCTGTTGCCGGATGGGTGGGTTTGGCTATTCTAGCCAAGCACGCCGAAACCGCTCAGCCGGTTGTCATGATTGGTGTGGGCGTAGGTATCCTGCTGGGCATCATCGGGATCCGGGTCATCTCGGCAGGCCCCAAAGAAGGACCGCGCCGCGGGGCAGTGACATTGGGTGTCACGCCGGTAGCTTTCATCGGAGTTATTGGGTATGTATGTGCGACTTTCCTCACGCGCGTGATAGGCTAGCCACATGAGTATTCTTGCATTAGAAATTTTCTTCCTCGTCCTGCTGGGGCTGGCAGGTCTGGCTATTTTCACCTGCATCGGCTTTGTGCTCACCGGTCTTTTCCGCGGGCAGAAGTAAACAGCTTTCAGTAGAAACCATCAGGCCCTCGCGCACCGAAGCGCGGGGGCCTTTTCTCTGCCCGACCTACGCTGACCGCTAAGCCCAGCTCACGGAGTCAAGCAGCTACTAGACTAAGGGGTATGGCTATTGAAATTCCCACCAACCTTACCCCCGAGCTCGTCCCCTTCTCCTGGTTGCTTGGTACCTGGGAAGGTACCGGCTCCCTCTGGTACGAAGGCTCTGAACAGACCCCCTTCGGGCAAATTATTACCTTCGCCCAGGAGGGTCTGCCCTTTATCGAGTACAGGGCTGAGAGCTTCCTGCTTGATGATGCAGGCAAGAAGCTCCGCACCATCACCCTTGAAACCGGCTTCTGGCAGATTGACCGACCCCAGGTAGACGGTGATCTTGGCCCCGGGCTGGTCCCGGCAGCAGTGGTCCCAGTACACCAGGACGCCGAATCGGTAGAAGCCCTGCGTAATGAAGACGGCGGCTTTAACCTGCTTGCCACCATTGCTCACCCCGGCGGGCTGACTGAAAACTATGTGGGCATGATTAAAGGCCCGGTGGTGCGTATGCAGACCGGCAACATGCTCAAAGATGACATTTCCAAAGAATACGCAGGTTCTGTCCGGCTCTGGGGCCTGGTAAACGGCAACCTCATGTGGGACTGGGAAACCGCTCACCCCGTCACCGGCAAGCTAGAAAAGCACGCATCAGCAGAGTTGCGCAAGACTTCTTCTATGACCGGTGACGACCTGGGCACCACCATGTTCGGTGGAGAGAACCTTGACTAGCCCCAGCGGCTACAGTAGCCCCCTGCTTCGCCGTCCCGGTGCCTTTGCTGCATCGGGAGCCGATGCCGGTGTCGCCGCCCACTACGGTAACCCGATTGCCGAGCAGCGGGCGCTTGCCCGCCGAAGCAAGCTGACCCTAGTGGACTACTCCCACCTGGGTATTGTGACGGTGGCTGGTCCTGACCGTTTGAGCTGGCTGACGACACTCTCGACCCAGGTGCTTACTGGCCTGGGGGAGGGGTCTAGCACTGAGCTTCTCTTGCTGACCCCGCAGGGGCGCATTGAGTTTTCCGCTTATGCAGTGGAGCAGGGGGGTAGGGTCTGGCTGATAACCGAAGGCGCTCAGGCCGCCCCGCTGGCGGACTACCTCAAGCGCATGAAGTTCATGTTAGAGGTGGAAGTCACCGACCTAACCGAGAGCTACGCTGTTCTTGGCTCGACGGTGGACCCTCGCACCTGTAAGGATGCCTCCCCGGCACTGGCTGCTGGAGTCATCTGGCAGGACCCCTGGGCAGCAGGTGTTGCTGCTGGCGGTTACAGTTACAGCGCGGTTGAAGAGAACCAACACCCCGGAGCTGACTACCACCGGTACCTGACTATCATTCCTGCTCACCGCCTACTCGATGCCGTTGACGGTTGCCAGCTAGCGGGCTCCTGGGCCGCCGATGCCCTGCGCATTGAGGCCTGGCGTCCCCGGGTGGGGGTGGATTCTGATGAGAAAACAATTCCTCACGAACTTGACCTCATGCGTACAGCAGTCCACCTGGAGAAAGGCTGCTACAAGGGCCAAGAAACAGTGGCGCGCGTGCACAACCTAGGGCACCCGCCCCGTCGCCTGACTTTCCTGGATCTTGATGGCTCTGAACATACTCTCCCCGCGGTAGGGACCCCCGTGATGAACGGGGCCAAGCAGGTGGGTGTCATTACCTCTGTTGCCCTGCACCATGAAGCTGGGCCTATTGCCTTAGCCCTTCTGAAAAGGTCGGTGGCTCCCGATGCTGAGCTACGAGCTATTGACGGCGGCGACTTTGATGCGCAGGGCAACCCTGCACCGGCTACTGAGTACGCCTGCTCGCAGACTCTGATTGTTGCTCCCGACGCCGGCCAGGTGGTGGGGCGGCGTACCAAAGGTCAGTTCCTGAGTTAGGGAAAAACCCAGGCAGTCTAAAGGCCCCGGACAGCTTGCTGTGCAAGCTATCCGGGGCCTAAATCTGTATGTGAGCCTTGAGTAAGCCTTGGTGGCTAGGAGCTCTACCTGGTTGGAGCCGTCATCTTCAAGGCAGACCAAGCGCTAGCTGGGGCCTCGATACCCTAGTCTGCAAAAGTGATGGGGACTGCGGTAGCAATCCGGGGGGGGGCCTGGCTACCGTCACCAGCTACATCAACCGACCTTTGATTCTTAAAAATTTCAGAACCAAGGGTAGAGCCCTCTCTCTATACAGCTTGTCGCCCGCCTGTTTAGCGACCGAAAAGTACTTTGGCTTCCTGGTAGCGGTCAGCAGGAACTTTCTTGAGGCCGTCCAGAGCCTCGGCAAAGTCTACGCGCCTGATTTCGGTACCCTGCATGGCAACCATCTTGCCCCACTCCTTATCGTGAATCATATCCACAACCTGAATGCCTAGGCGAGTTGAGAGAACGCGGTCAAAGCCGGTAGGTGCACCGCCACGCTGAATGTGACCCAGGATGGTGTTGCGGGTCTCAATGCCGGTCAGACGTTCGATTTCCTGGGTAACCCACTCACCGATGCCACCCAGACGGGGGCGGCCGTCCTTTTCCTGGCCCTTGCCGGCCAGTACATCGTCAAAGCCCTCGGGGATGAAGCCTTCAGCTACAACGATCAGGGGTGAGCGACCGCGGTCGTGAACTTCTTTGACCCAGCCTGCTACCTCTTCCATGGATACCTTGACTTCGGGAATCAGGATGGCGTGGGCGCCACCGGACATACCGGAGTGCAGGGCGATCCAACCAACGTGGCGGCCCATAACCTCTGCGACCATGGCACGGTGGTGGGACTCGCCGGTGGTGCGCAGGCGGTCCAGCGCGTCGGTTGCAATGGAAACGGCGGTATCGAAACCGAAAGTGTAGTCGGTTGCCTGGAGGTCGTTATCGATTGTCTTGGGGACGCCAACTACGGGCAGGCCGGCATCGGCTAGGCGCTTTGCGCCTGCTAGGGTACCTTCGCCGCCGATAGCAACAATGGCATCAATGCCGTTGCGCTCCATCATGATTTCGATGTTTTCGGGGCCGCCCTTGGGTCCGTCGAAGGGGTTGGTGCGGGAGGTGCCCAGAATGGTGCCACCCTGGCGGGCCAGACCGCGGACCTTAGTGCGGGGCAGATCCATGTAGTCGCCCTCCACAACGCCGCGCCAGCCATCGCGGAAGCCGACGAATTCGTCGCCGTAGGTTTTGATGCCGTTGAGGACGGCGCCGCGAATGACAGCGTTCAGGCCGGGGCAGTCGCCGCCGGAGGTGAGCAGACCGATCTTCATGGAGAGTCTCCTAAATATTCCTGGTGGGGAACGGTGGTGGTGGGACCTTAGGCGGTTTTCTCCCGGAGAGCAACCGACATGTTGGTCTTTGTTGTTTTCTATTCTAGTGAATTTGGGGTTGAGTGGGTAGCTGTGGGATAGCTTGGGTTATATGTTTTCAGCCTCTACGTTAGGGTCAAAAACGATTTTATTGTGGGTGGGAGGCCGGTAAAAGAAGTGGCAGGTGTACCCAAAGCAAACTGACTCAAGAGCTAGCTGATGTCAACCGCATATGAAAGACATGAAGCTACCAGAGGTGTGCTTGCGCAGGGTACACCCGCCGACTGAGAGTTTTCTACTGGGCTGTAGCGAGTAGCTTCTGCATACGGGCCAGGCCCTCTGCCAAATCATCGTCGCCTAGCGCGTACGACAGGCGCAGGTAGCCTGAGGGGCCAAATGCTTCACCCGGCACTACCGCTACTTCGGCTTCTTCCAGGATAATTTCGGCTAATTGGGCCGAGGTCTGCGGGGTCTTGCCCGCAATGGTCTTACCGAGCAGGCCGGTGACATCGGCGTAGGCGTAGAAAGCACCCTTGGGGGTGGGGCAACGAACACCCTCGATGGCGTTCAGGCCCTCAACAATGGTCTTGCGGCGACGATCAAAAGCCTGGTGCATGGTATGGACAGCATCGAGTGGGCCGGAGACCGCTTCAAGTGCTGCAAGCTGAGCTACGTTGTTGACGTTGGAGGTCATATGGGACTGTAGGTTAGTAGCGGCCTTGGTGATATCAGCCGGAGCGATCATCCAGCCCACACGCCAGCCGGTCATGGCGTAGGTCTTGGCAACACCATTGAGAATAACAGTGTTCTCAGCCAGCTCGGGCACAGCTTTAAGAATGGAGGTAAAGGGGACACCGTCGTAGGTGAGGTGCTCATAGATTTCATCGGTCAGCACCATAATGCCCTTAGCCAGTGCCCATTGACCAATGGCTTTAGTTTCTTCGGGGGAATAGACCGCGCCGGTGGGGTTGGAGGGCGAGACAAAAATGAGGGCCTTAGTAGCCGGGGTGTAGGCGGCCTCGAGCATATCGGGGGTGACCTTGTAGTCAAGGTCGGCACCCGCGAAGACCTCGACGGGGTTACCGCCAGCCAGGCGAATTGCCTCGGGGTAGGTGGTCCAGTAGGGGGCGGGCAAGAGAACGTCATCGCCTTGGTCGATGACGGTGGCGAAAGCCTGGTAGACGGCCTGCTTGCCGCCGTTGGTCACAATAATCTGTGAGGGGTCAACCTCAATGCCGGAATCCCGCTTAGTCTTATCTGCAATAGCCTGCTTGAGTTCCGGGAGGCCTGCTGCCTGGGTGTAACGGAAGTTCTTAGGGTCATCCAGAGCCTTGCGGGCGGCTTCGACAATGTAGTCGGGCGTGGGGAAGTCAGGCTCACCGGCGCCAAAGCCAATCACCGGGCGTCCTTGGGCCTTGAGCGCCTTGGCTTTCGCGTCGACAACGAGGGTGGCCGAGGGGGCGATAGCGCCAATGCGGCGGGATACGCGCTGAGACATGGGAGGGTTCTCGCTTCTGTCCTAGTGACTTAGGACCGTTGGGTGGTTGATGCCTGTAGGTGCAACAAAAACTATGCTGAGGCCTACACCCTTAAGCATAGGTGGTTGGCTGTGGGGCTGGGGAGGGCTGTCCTCAAATTGCCAAAGAGAAAATTATGTTCTAAAGTAGGTACCGTTGTTCGCAACCGAACAACTATTGACCTATGCCCGTGCGCCTGGGTCATCCTTGAAGGGGTAACCTTCAAAGGGCGGTGGCTCAATTGGTAGAGCAGCGGTCTCCAAAACCGCAGGTTGCAGGTTCGAGTCCTGTCCGCCCTGCTTTTGCCTCACAGGTTTTTTGTCAATCGAACCGAACGGTTCATGATGAGTCTAGAAAGGGGCGGGCCTCACATGGCTAAATCAATCGCCGCTAGGACCGCCGATTCTAATGAACCAGGCGCCCACCAGAAGCTGGGCTTTTTCGGTCGTATTTTCCAGTTTTTGCGCCAAGTATTCGCAGAGCTCAAAAAAGTTACTACACCCACCGGTAAAGAACTGGTGCAGTATGTGATTGTTGTTCTTGCCTTCGTTGTTTTTATGCTCCTGCTCATCTCTGGGCTGGACTACCTCTTCGGGCAGGGCGCCTTCTGGCTTTTCGGCAATGGCATCAGCTAACTGTAGTAGAGCCGGGCTCTAAGCCCGCCCCACCCCATAAAATCTTTTGTATGTAGGGCGCACGGCGCTCCTCATAGAACTCCAACGACGAAAGCAGGAAAGCGTGTCCGAGCAGGAAATGCACACTGAAGCCGAAGAGGTTGTAGAACCTGCAGAGCAGGCAACCGACCAGGATCTGGCAGAGACTGAAACTGTAGAGGTAGAAGAAGCTACCTCCGCCGAGGAAGTCACTGAACCTGCTGTAGATCCGCTGGAAGAGTTTAAGGCTAAGCTCCGCCGCCAGGAGGGTGAATGGTTCGTTGTTCACACCTACGCTGGCTACGAGAACAAGGTTAAGACCAATCTGGAATCTCGGGTGCAGACTCTGAACGCCGAAGATGACATTTTTGAGGTTCAGGTCCCCATGGAAGAGGTCATGGAGGTCAAGAACACCGCCAAGAAACTGGTGCGCCGTGTTCGTGTTCCCGGCTACGCCCTGGTGCGTATGAACCTGACCGATGAAACCTGGGGCGTAGTACGCCACACCCCCGGTGTTACAGGCTTCGTTGGACAGGACGCCTATAACCCTGTGCCCCTGCGCCTGGATGAGGTTGTAGATATGCTGGCTCCCGTCTTTGAAGCTGAGCAGGCAGAAGCAGGCGAACTGCCCAAGCCCGCTCCCGCTGTGGAGACCGGCTACGAGGTGGGCGAGGCTGTCACCGTTAAGGACGGCCCCTTTGAGGGTATGCCCGCTACTATCTCCGAGATTAACGTTGCGGCTTCTCAGATGGTGGTACTGATTTCTGTCTTCGAACGTGAGACCCCTGTGACCCTGAACTTCTCACAGGTCACTAAGATGTAACCCCCAGAGGGTATAAAACATGTACCGCCCGGTTTGAGCTCTAAGGCTCAGGCCGGGCGGTTTTTTGTTGCCTTTTTGGGCTGCCCCGCCTACAGCGCTAGTATCCCGCCTGCACCCGAAACCCTGAAAAACGCCGTGGACGAGCAGCAGAAAACTCTGCTGATTGCCATGTCACTGATTACCCTGGTCATCGGCGCAGTGGGTACCATGAACACCTTCCTGGTAGGGGTTATGGAGCGTCGCCAAGAAATAGGTTTGCGTCTAGCCATTGGCACTAAACCGGCAGGTATTACCCTGCAACTAGCCATAGAAACCATCATTACCAGCCTGCTGGGATACTTTGCCGGTGTGCTCTTCTCCATCAACGCCATTGCCATCCTCAGCCTCCTTAATTCCTGGACACCCATTATCAGCCCCGCAGTGATAGGAATGGGAGCCGGTGTTGGCCTAGCGCTAGGTGTCTTGGCCGGAATCTACCCGGCGCGCAAAGCCGCCCGGATTGACCCCATTGAATCCCTGACCCGCCTGTGAGCAAGACCCCAGCCCGCAGGCTCCCCGGGGCAATGGCTTAAAAAGTCTTAAGGGACTAAGATAGAGGACTGTATGTGTGCGCGCACGCTTGGCGCACACTGCACGGTTGGGCCGTCGCCATGGCCCGCCACCGCCCGGTACATACTCCTGTGTACCGGTCCACCAGCTAAGAAAAGGACCAAATACCAATGGCTCCCAAGAAGAAGGTCTCAGGCATCATTAAGCTGCAGATCCAGGCAGGCGCCGCTAACCCGGCTCCCCCCGTTGGCCCCGCGCTCGGTGCGCAGGGCGTCAACATCATGGAATTCTGCAAGGCTTACAATGCCGCAACCGAATCTCAGCGCGGTAACATCATCCCCGTAGAAATTACCGTCTACGAGGACCGCTCCTTCACCTTCATCACCAAGACCCCTCCGGCGGCCCAGCTGATCAAGAAAGCTGCAGGCGTTGCTAAGGGTTCAGGTGTTCCCCACACCCAGAAGGTCGGCTCACTGACCATGGATCAGGTCAAGGAAATCGCCCAGACCAAGATGGAAGACCTCAACGCTAACGACATTGATGCTGCCGCAAAGATCATTGCCGGCACTGCCCGCTCCATGGGTATCACCGTCGAAGGCTAAACCCTTCCCCCTAGCTCAGGCTAGATACCGAGGCCTCAAAACCTCACCAAGACATATATGTAAGAGCCCACCGGTAGATAGCCGGTTGGCATGTGGCAGAGCCGAGCGCGGCTCATAAGAGACCACACCTGCAAAGGAGAAAAGCAGATGGCAAAGCGCAGCAAAGCGTACCAGGCAGCTGTAGCCAAGATCGAAGCGGACAAGCTCTACGCACCCGCCGAGGCTATTGCAGTAGCAAAGGAAATCGCGGCAGACAAGCCCCACTCAACCGTTGAGGTCGCTCTGCGTCTCGGCGTTGATCCCCGTAAGGCAGACCAGATGGTACGCGGTACCGTCAACCTGCCCAACGGCACCGGTAAGACTGCCCGCGTTGTCGTTATCGCCGCAGGCGAGAAGGCAGAAGCAGCAGAAGCAGCAGGCGCTGACTACGTTGGTTCAGACGAACTGATCGCAAAGATCGCCGGTGGCTGGGTCGACTTCGACGCAGCAGTTGCAACCCCCGACATGATGGGCAAGGTTGGTCGTCTGGGTAAGGTTCTGGGCCCCCGTAACCTCATGCCCAACCCCAAGACCGGTACCGTCACCATGGACGTTGCTAAGGCAGTTGCAGACATCAAGGGCGGTAAGATTGACTTCCGTGTTGACCGCAACTCCAATCTGCACTTCATCATCGGTAAGGCTTCCTTCACCGAGCAGCAGCTGACCGAGAACTTCGAAGCAGCTCTGGAAGAGGTCAACCGCCTCAAGCCCTCATCCTCAAAGGGCCGTTACATCTCTAAGGTCACCATTGCCACCACCTTCGGCCCCGGTGTACCCGTAGACCCCGCAAGCGTAGCCTAAATTTATAGAGACTTTAGGTAGCAAGACAGGTGCCCTGTTCCTCCATATGAGGGGCAGGGCACCTGTCTTTTACCCTCAGCGGAAGCAAGTAAGTCTGGTTTGTGAGCAAAGAGGCCGGTAGGCTGAAAGCACGGCCAGCGTTAGTTAGAAGGTAGCAAGGAGGCACCTCCCGTGTACCGTGTCGCGTACTTTCCGTACCCTCGCCCCTCCGATGCACCGCGCTATATGAACCCCACGGCGCTTTACCCAGGCCTGCTCGCCGTGCAAGAGCCAGCAACCCATCACATACACCTTTACCGGTTTGAAGCAGAGTATGAAGGTGATAGCCCGCCTGAATACACCATCTGTGCTTATACGAGCAATCGCGAGAATTCAGAACTAGTTGTGAGTATCTCGCTCGAACATGACTTTAACCAGGGGTACCGCGCCGATGCTGAGCCTATCTATAGCTTTGAAGCTGAGACTCATGCCCGGCGGTGGCCCCGGCCCCTGGTTGGGCGAGGCTACTTTACCCGAACCTGTGAAATATCCTGGGGAGAACAGAACCTCGGTCACTGGGCGCACGGGCAGGTGGCGGCTATGATCGAGCACTTAGCCAGTGCGCCCACCAAACAACCGGAGCTCCTTGAACCGGGGCAGGTTGCGGTCTGGAATATCCCAGAGCTACTGCGAAGTGAATTAGCTGTCACCGAGAAAAACTATGAGGGCTACACGCTTCACTGGTTTGCGGTGGAAGCTACACAGGAGTTCGGCTGGTTTGCCTACGCTCCAGGGGCGGATGCAAGGTATCCAGCAGATAGACTTCCAAGCCGTTTAGTACATGTAACACAGCCCCGCGCTGTCTTTGCGTCGGGTGAAGGCACCGAAGCACCACGACTGGTAGGTTATACAGCCGATGCTGATAACAAGGTTCTGAAATGGGGATTGCACCTTAAGCCAACGCTGTGGAATGATTCAGAGCAGGTAGGGCTGGTGCCCGGGCTTACCGGGCGAAAATTACCGGAAGCATACAGGGCATTGGTGGAAGCAGGCGAATTACGTTTCCCCGACGAAAGAATTAGTGTGGAGGGGTTTTCTGATGGACTGTAGCCTCCTTGGACTGAACCGCAATCGCTGGTAGTCCCAGGTCTGTAAACCCTAGAGATAAAGGCAGGATCCGCAGTGTGCGGGGCCTGCCTTTCTTTTAGACTTAAGAGCATGACCCCAGTCTCCCTGCGTATAGATGCCCTCACCAAGAGCTTCGGCTCGGAGGCTGTTCTTAACAACTTCAGCCTGAACATACCAATGGGGCAAGTCACCGCACTCATGGGGGCCTCCGGTAGCGGCAAGTCAACCCTGCTGCGCATCATTGCCGGGCTTGAACAAGCCGACACCGGTACCGTCAGCTACGCCGGTGAACCTATCAGTAACGGACAGGTAGGCTTTATCTTCCAAGAGCCAGTGCTCTACCCCCACCTTAACGTCCAAGACAACATCCTTTTTGCCTACCGGCTAGCTAAGGCCCCCGCCCTAGACCGCGAGCACTTTACCTCCCTGATCGGCACCCTGGGGCTGGGGGAGTACCTGCATAAGAAGCCGAGTCAGCTTTCTGGCGGCCAAGCCCAGCGGGCCGGAATTGCCCGCGCCCTGGTGCGCAAAACCCCCCTGGTGCTTTTTGATGAGCCTCTTTCTAACGTGGATCCCCACCTAGCCCAAGCTATCCGGGCTGATATTCTCACTCTGCACCACCAGCTAGGCTTTACCGGCCTTTATGTGACCCACACACCCGATGAAGCCCTCCAGATGGGCCAGGAAATTGCTGTTATGGAGCAAGGACAACTGGTGCAGACGGGGCCTGCCCGCCAGCTGCTACAGAAGCCCGCAAACCTGCAAGTAGCCCGCCTGCTCAACCCGCTCTATAACGAGCTACCTGCTGAACTGGAGGGGCAGACTATGACGGTCGGCATTTCCGCCCACGGATTTTCACCTCGGTACCAGGCAGGGCAGGGTGCCTTGCCGGTCATACCTCGGAGTGCCTGGGCCTACACCTCAGGAACCCGGGTGGAGGCCTTGATAGCCAGAGATACTGAGCTGAGCACAGCACAAGGGCTTCTGTGCCTGCCCGCAGGTATGGTTATCACCGCTGTTCTGCCCGGTCTGCCCTGGGTAGAGCTGGGAAAAACAATGTACTGGGCAGTTGATGCAGAGAACCTGCACTACTTTTAAGTGATTAAGCCCGCTTAATCTAGAGCGCGGCTTGCTTTAAAGTAGCCGGCCGTGGTTAGATGGAGTAACCAAAGACCGCCGGTCTGTGCCTGAACAGGGTACGGTAAGGGCTGATAAGCCACCTGCGTAGGTGCCGAAACAGAAATACTGACCAGAAATTGCTGGAAAGTATTATGCCTCGTTGCCTGCGCATCGAGGCATTTTTTTATTGGCCTGGCGGGATTAAGAACTGGAAGGAACACCATGGCAACACAGGATAAGATTGCTGCTGTTTCCGAGATCAAGGAACTCCTTGAAACCTCGAACGGCGTAATTCTCACCGAGTACCGTGGTCTCACCGTTGCACAGATGAAGAACCTTCGTCGTGCACTGGGTGCTGAGACCGAGTACGCCGTGGTAAAGAACACTCTGACCGCTATCGCGGCTAAGGAAGCTGGTATCGATGCATTCGATGGTCAGCTCCACGGCCCGAGCGCAATCGCATTCATCAAGGGCGACTTCATTGATGCTGCGAAGGGTCTGCGTGACTTTGCCAAGGCTAACCCCCAGCTGATCGTTAAGAGCGGTTACTTCGAGGGCGAAGCTCTCGACGAAGCTGGTATCAACAAGTTTGCAAACCTCGAATCACGCGAGGTACTTCTTGCCAAGGTCGCAGGTGGCGCAAAGGGCGCAATCGCAAAGGTTGCTCGCACCGTTGACGCTCTGCGTATCAAGCTCGAAGAGCAGGAAGGCGCAGCACCCGAAGCTGAGTAATTGCTTCTGCTGTAGCTAAACAAGAGACTTTTGACCCACCGGGTCACCCGCAAAAAATTTTCAGCTCGCAGGCCAACAAGAGCCTGCAAGAGATTACAGAAGGAGCCAAACTCATGGCTAAGCTTTCAATCGAAGAACTCATTGAAGCATTCAAGGAACTCTCCCTCGTTGAGGTTTCCGAATTCGTTAAGGCATTCGAAGAAGAATTCGACGTTACTGCTGCTGCTCCCGTAGCTGTTGCCGGTGCTGCCGGTGGCGACGATGCTGCTGCTGAAGAGCAGACCGAATTCGACGTTATCCTTGAAGCTGCTGGCGACAAGAAGATCGGCGTTATTAAGGAAGTTCGTGCCCTGACTTCACTGGGTCTGAAGGAAGCTAAGGACCTGGTTGACGGTGCTCCCAAGCCCGTTCTTGAAGGTGTTTCCAAGGAAGACGCAGAGAAGGCTAAGGAAGCTCTCGAAGGCGCTGGCGCAACCGTCACCCTCAAGTAATCTTTCTCAGATTCTTAATCTTTGGCGCAGGGGCGGCACCCACGAAAGTGGGAGCCGCCCCTGCGGCTTTTATAGCCCAGTCCCTATACTGAGGGCATGGGTAAATACGTCGCACAGCTATTCTGGGGATTACTACTGCTAGCCGGCTTACTTTGGGTGTCTATCCTGTTTTTGCCAGGAACTCCTCTTATCTCCTGGCTGAGTGTACAGCTGCCGCTAGCTCAAGCCATAGCTTTCCCCGCTTTCCTGGCCTGGGTAAGTAGTGGGCTGGCACTGTTTGCGCTGTTTACACTTTCCCGCAAGAAAGTCTCGCGGCTGACCAGGGTGCTTGCTGGCGGGACCGCCCTGGTGATGGGACTTGCCAGCATAACCGCTTTTATGGACCCTTACGGGGCCAAGCGCTACCAGGTCAGGGGGAGATCCGCGATAGCCTGCACAGATACCACCAAATACACTGTCATTACCTATAACGCCCTGGACACACTCACAGAGCAAGATCTCGCGGAACTCTTGGCGCAAAACCCCGATTTTCTTGTACTTCCGGAGGTCTCACCACAGACCCCAGCTCTTGCCGGTGGGGTAGAAGGCTACCAGCTTTTCAACTCCTCAAGCACTGCGGAATTTGTTGCGCCCACACTGGTGCTCGTTAAAGATCCTTTGGGCCGTTACAGTGCTAGTGACATCCCTATGACCTTTGGAGCGCTTTTACTGAAACCTCTTGAAGGTGCTGGGCCATCACTTCTGGCGGTTCACACTGCGCCACCTATACCAACCTATATGAGCAGGTGGCAAGAAGATTTGGAGACTATTGAAGCAGTAGCTACCGCAGGTCAGGTGGACCTTATAGCCGGCGACTTTAACGCCACTTTGCTACACGGTTCCTTGGCCAGCTACGCGGGGCTTGGATCTTTGACGGGTAAAGACGCGGCTCTATCCGCCGACGCGGTTGAAGGTACCTGGCCTGTTAATGGGATCTTGAACCGGTTTGGGCTAAGGGCTCCTATCGACCATGTTTTAATAAACCAGCCTGACCCCGCCCGCGCTCTCTCTGTGCAAAGTCGGGTTATTGGAGGTTCTGATCATGCAGCTCTTATAGTTCAGCTAGCTCTGTGCCCCTGAGAATAGAGAACCCAGGAACCTGTTGAGGGCTAGCGTCACCGGGTACAAAACCCTAACTTATAAGGACCTCGGCCAAGGAAAACTCCCTTTTCTTAACACCCCATCTTTTCATTGAAGATCCCGACCGGGCTGTAAAGTAAGGGAAGAAAAACAGATACATTCAGGAGTTTAGCGCCATGAACACCCCAGCATATTCCGTCCGTCAAGCTACCGAAGCGGACTACCCAGCAGTAACCCAAACTCTCACCAACGCCTTCAAAGATGACCCGGTGATGAGTGAGGCAGTAGGTGGCAAAGGCCGAGCAGATCTGGTGGCAGCTCTCTTCGACTTCCAGATCCGAACCACCTACGGCCCTAAGGGGCTGATCGACGTTGCCACCGACCGGGAGGGAAAAATCGTGGGGGCGGCCTTGTGGCTCTCACCCCAGGGACAGAAAGGTAACCTGCTGGCCGATATTATGGCCCTGCCGGACTATTACAAGGTGCTGGGGCGCAATTTACTGCGAGCAACCATGACCGAACTTAGGCTCCTGGCCGCCCGCCCCAAATTTGATCACTGGTACCTCTACACTATTGGCGTCCACGAGACAGCCCGCGGCCAGGGGGTAGGGGGACTACTGCTTGATTTTCGCCGGGAAAAGCTGGGTGAGTACCCGGCCTACCTGGAAGCTTCAACCTACAGAAATGCCGCTCTATACTCCCGCCACGGTTTTGTAGAACTCTTCAGATTCAAAAGCGGTAAACCTACCCTGGGCATGCTCCACCCGGCCCCCATCAGCCAGCTGGAAAAAGCACAGGCTAAGCCCCAAGGTTCATAAGTCAGCTTAGTGCGCAGAGACAAGTGGAAGATAAGGCACCTGGTAACCTGCCTCAGCCCCCTGGGCAGGGATCAGGGCAAGAGCCTGCGCATAGGCAAAGCTGGTGAGCATGTGGGAGCGGGTTTTGGCAAGCGGGGTAA
Organism: Rothia sp. CCM 9416; assembly: GCF_048513535.1. Lineage (NCBI taxonomy): Bacteria > Bacillati > Actinomycetota > Actinomycetes > Micrococcales > Micrococcaceae > Rothia > Rothia sp. CCM 9416. Next base: position 27,304 of record NZ_JBLXXR010000002.1, read on the forward strand.
GCACATGGCCATTGGCCCGTGTATCGAGGGTAACCGGGAGCAACCGGAGTTCTGCTTTCCGATAGCCGGGGATAGCGTCTGCCAGGGTGCCTAGGGGCAGTTCCTGAAGATCTTGCCCGTAGCAACCTGCCACCCAGGCAGGCAGATAAGAGTAGAGGGCGGTGTGAGCCGCAAGCGGGTTGCCCGGTAAGCCCAGAACCAGGGGCGCTGCTGGGTTGGCGGTGTGGGGGAGCCTGGCGGCCAGAGCGGGGTGGCCCGGGCGCACAGAGACTGACTCGAAGAGATAGTTAGCGCCCATTTCTGACAGGGTACGGCGCAGCCAGTCGGCGCTGGAAGTGGACGAGCCACCGGTCAGCAGGAGCAGGTCGGCCTCGGCGGTGGTGAGCCAGGTAAAGAAGTCCTCCTGGGTATCTACCAGACGGGTGGTGCTGACACAGCGAGCACCAAAGTCTGCAAGAATCTGCGGGAATTGCAGGGAAAAGGCGTCCCGAACCTGACCGGGCTGGGGCAGTCCACTGGTAATGACCTCGTTCCCGGTATAGGCGATAGCTATGCGGGGTTGCTGATACAGAGTCAGCCAATCAAGACCCAGCACGCCAAGGGCGCCGATATGGCGGGCACTGAGCAGAGTCCCGGCCTGTGCTACCTGTGAGCCAGCGGGCAGTTCTTCCCCGGCCCTGCGGATATCTGCCCCGGCTACCGGGTAGGGGCGCTCTGGGGAGAAAGCCCCCGACCGTGGGCTAAGCCTATGGCTGGTAACCAGTGCCTCTTCCTGCCGCAGGACTGCATCGGCCCCCGGCGGGAGTAGGCCGCCAGTCAGAATGGGCCTAGCTTGACCGGGGAGGAGGGGGCTAACCTGCCGGTGGATATTCTCACCCGGTTCAGCCGGGGCTGGCCAGAGAATTTGCCAGGGCGGCGGGCCACTCACCGCAAAACCGTCCATGGCCGATGAATCGTAGTGGGGCACCGGTAAGACCGTGCGCACCGGCTCGGCAAGAACCCGCCCGATGGCCTGCCCCAGGGGTACCCACTCGGTGGGTAGGGGCAGAGCCTGACCGTCGCGGTAGAGGAGCGCACGGGCATGGTTCCAGCTCACAGAATGCACGGGTGGGCCTTTCGTTGGCAGTGGCGGACTAAGGGATGTGTGGGCTTATGCGGTTCTTATGGGGCTGGGTAGCTGTAGCCTGCGGCACGGGCCGCCTCCCAAGTATCAATATCGGTTGCCCAGGCTGCCTCCAGGGGGATTTCTTGCGGTGCGAGCTGTACCAGGAAACGGCGTACTGAGGCATGAGCCGTGTCCCGGTTAAAGGCGGCAGTGAGCGAATCGAGACGGTAGATACCCAGCAGCGGCTGAGTGATGCCCTCTGCTAGCGCCCAGAAGCCCTGTACCTGCAGGGGGGCATGAGCCGCGGCGGCCAAGAGCACAGGCACGGCCTTGTGCACCCGAGGCAGGTCGCAGGAAAGTAGAAGAACCCAGTGCTGGTGCTGAGCTTCGGGTGCTAGATGCTTAACCAGTTCGCGGGTACCTGCTGTGATTCCAGCGGCGGGCCCGCTAAAAGCAGGGCTTTCACGGGTAATCAGCACTTGGCGGGGTAGAGGCAGAGAATCGGGGCCAACCACCACACGGTAGCTGGCTCCCTGGCAGGCTGAGAGGACGTTCTCTAGCAGGGTCTGGTGGCCGTCCGTGAGCAGGGCCTTAGGGGCTCCACCCAACCGGCTCGAACGCCCACCGGCCAGAATCAGGGCTGAAAAAGAAAGGGCCTGTTCCATGTTTCTTTTACCCGCCAGCAAAAGGAGGTAGAACATCGACCCTGCTTGCGCCCCGAAGGCTGCCCTTTGCGGAGGTAGCCACCCCATCAATCAGGAAAGTGCACTGGGGCAGAATATCGGCTAGGGTCTGACCCGAGGGAGTAGCTCCCGGGTACCGGGTTAGCAGGTAAGCCGTAAGGGCTTCTAAGGTGGTTTCTGTTAGCTCAGTGCTCTCTAGGGTCAGCGAGGGAACACCAGCTGCCGCTCGGGCCGCGGCAAAAAAGTTAATCTGCATGGTCAGCCTCCAATGGCACTCATGGAACGATCGGGCTGGGTAAAGTCGGGGGCCTCGAAACCTGCCTGGTCTTTACCGTGCGCCCTGGGCTTGGTCCACATGGCACCCCGCCAGATATTGGCTAGTTCCCGGTCACTTGCACCGCCACGCAGAGCGCCCATAAGATCGGTTTCGGTCAGCGAGAATAGGCAGGAGCGCACCTTACCGTCAGCGGTAATCCGGGTGCGTGTGCAGGCCGAGCAGAAGGGCTCGGTCACTGACGCGATAATACCGACCTGACCCAAGGCCTGCGGCCACAGCTCCGGCAACTGCCCGGTGCTCCCCAGCGGGAAAACGTCCCAGAGCTGGGCGGGGGAAGCTCCCCTGGGCCGACCATGCGGAACCATGTCGTAGTGGGCGGCCAAGCTGTCACGGATCTCATGGGCGGTGATGGTGCCCTCCCTGGTCCAGGAGCGGTCTGCATCCAGGGGCATCTGCTCAATGAAGCGGAGCTGGTAGCCGCCCTCAAGCGCCCAGGCTAGAAGCTGGTGGCCCTGCGCGTCGTTGATGCCGCGCATCAGAACCGCGTTGATTTTGATAGGGCTCAGACCCGCTTGAGCCGCCGCATCAATACCGGCTAGCACGCTGGCTAGCTTATCCCTGCGGGTCAGCTGAGCAAAGGTTTCGGGGCAGATGGTGTCCAGAGAAACATTGACCCTGTTCAGGCCTGCCTCAAGGAGCGCGTCTACTTTCTTATCTAGGCCAATGCCGTTGGTGGTTAGAGCGATAGGCAGGTGGGGGTAAGCCGAGCGAATCTGGCGGATAATGTGCGGCAGATCGGCACGAACCAGCGGCTCCCCTCCGGTAAACCGAACTTCCTCAATACCCAGATCTCGCACCCCAACATCAACCAGCCGGAAGATTTCATCGGCGGTTAGAAGGCTGGCTGTAGGGAGCCAGTCAAGACCCTCTACCGGCATGCAGTAGACACAGCGCAGATTGCACTTATCCATGAGTGAGATGCGCAAATCGGTAGCAACCCTGCCCCAGCGGTCAGCAAGGGGGCCGCTGGCTGGTAGGCCGGAGCCCCGCCCTGCTGGGGGGACTCGCACCGGGATACTTGCCCCCAGGCTAATAGCGTCACTGGTTTGAGAGGACTGGGGCATACCCACACTTCCACAGGTTAATTCGTATTTAAAATGTAATATTTAGGGTATCGAAACCTGAGCTCGAACACCACTCTGCTCTACACTAATCTATAGAAAACAGTCTGCCCAGGCCACCAGGAGTCATAATGCCCCGTATTAGAACCACTATCGGCCTCCTGGCCTGCCTGACCCTGCCTCTGGCAGCCTGCGCCTCATCTTCTGCCCAAATAGAGACGACAGATCACACCGTCACGGTCTTTGCCGCCGCTTCCCTGGGACAAGCCGGTGAAGAACTCATAACCGCCTACCGCACCGAACACCCTGACGTAGAGATTATCGCCACCTACGCAGGCTCGTCCCAACTGGTGACCCAGATGGGGGAAGGAGCCTCTGCTGACCTGCTCATCACGGCAGACACCGCCACCATGAAGACAGCCCAAGCCAACATAGACGCTCTAGCCCAAGCCAGTCCGCAGGTCATTGCAAGCAATAAACTCGTCCTAGCCACAGCCCCGGGTAACCCAGCGAGCGTCGGCTCAGTCAATGATCTTGCCTCACCCGGTGTCATTACCGCCCTCTGCGCACCCCAGGTACCCTGCGGTCGACTGGCCCAGCAAGAACTGGCCCAAACCGATATCACACCGGCAAAATCCACCCAAGAAGCCAACGTCTCAGCCGTTGCCACCAAAATCTCAAGCGGCCAAGCCGACGCCGGCTTTATCTACTCCACCGATGCTAAGGCGCTCTCCGCCAGCCAAAACATTACGATTATTGAACTGCCCGGTCTGGAATCCAATAGCTACCCCATGGCCCTCACTGAGGCGGGGCAGGCTAACCCCACAGCCAGAGATTTTGCCAGCTGGCTCGCCGAATCAGAACAGGCTAGCGCCATTCTTGCCCACTACGGCTTCAACCCCGCCTAAACTAGATTCCATGAGCAAAAACAGGGACACCTCCGCAAGAGGTCGAGCAAAGCTCTTTACCTCGGTACCAGCTCATGCGGCTCTACCAGCCCTTGCAGTACTTGCGCTCATCCTGGGCCCGCTCCTTGCCCTACTCACCAGAATCCCCTGGCGGCAGTTACCCCAGTTACTCAACGACCCCGGAGTACTTGAAGCCACCTGTCTCTCAACACTCACCGCCCTGGGGGCCACCGTTATCTGCGCCCTCCTGGGAACTCCTACTTCGCTGGTGCTGTCAACCGTTCTTGAACGAACCCGCGCCCTACCCCTGACCTGGGTGCTTTACGGGCTGATTTACGCCCCCATTATCTTCTCACCGGTTGTCTCGGGCCTGGCGCTACTCTTCCTCTGGGGCAGACGGGGGCTGGTTGGTAGCTGGCTCGAAACCGCAGGTCTATCTGTGGGCTACACCCCGCTGGCCGTCCTGCTGGCCCAAATCTTTGTGGCCCTGCCCTTCTTTATCGCCACCACCGTCACCACCCTCAGAGCACTACCCGTGGAATATGAAGAAATCGCCAGGCTCGAAGGAGCCAGCCCTGCCGAAGTCACCAGCCGGGTTCTCCTGCCGCTGGCCGCCCCGGGCCTGCTCACAGCCGCCGTCCTCAGCTTTGCCCGGGCCTTGGGAGAATACGGTGCCACCGTCACCTTCGCCGGTAACGTGGCGGGCTCCACCCGTACCATCCCCCTAGCTATCGAGCTGGCGCTCAGCTCCAACGACATGACCCAAGCCCTGGGCGGGGCGCTCATGCTCATTGCCCTCTACCTGATGATTCTGGCCGCCTTAGGCTGTGCCCTGTGGCTTCGCAGACTGAAAGGAAGGCTTCGCCCGTGACCACCCACCTGCCCAGCTCCCTGCCAGACCGTGCCCCTATCGCTCCGGGCGACTACGCCCAGGCGGTCAGCGATCTGCTGGTCACCAGGCTGCACCGGCGCACCGAAATCCTACCGCTGGATCAATGCCTAGGTCGTCAGCTTGCCAGCGATCTGCAGGCCCTTTACCCCGCGCCCTCCTTCGCCAACTCCCAGATGGACGGCTACGCCCTGACCGCACAGGCCGGTGGGCAAGCTAACCGAACCTTTAGAGTGGGGCAGGACATTGCCACCGGTTCTGCACCGAAAAACCTAGAAATCAAGGACAGTATTGCCTACCCCATCATGACCGGCGCACCCCTGCCCCAAGGCTATGAGACTGTGGTTCCTGTGGAACAAAGCCGCCCCCTCAGCGGACCGGGCGATGATGCCGGCTTTGCCGCTCAGGGGGAGTTTGTGGAACTTGCCCCCGCCCCACCGGGGCAGTTTGTGCGCAGTACCGGCGAGGACATTAAAGCCGGTGACCTACTGGCACCTGCCGGGAGCACCGTGACTCCGGCGCTCGCAGGAGCTTTAGCAGCCCAGGGCATAGAGAAAGTAGAGATTTACTCCCCGCCCCGGCTCTTAGTCGTCACCGGTGGTGATGAGCTGACTAACGGGGGCACCCAGCTGCAGGCTGGCCGTATTTTTGATGCCAACGGACCTATGCTGCAGGCCCTTGCCCAGGAGGACGGATGCCAGGTGCAGCGGGTATCGTCCACCGATGCAGTGGAGAGCTTTATCAACCTTCTGGTGGGGGAGCTGGCCCGTCAAAAGCCTGACCTGGTGGTAACCAGCGGCGGGATTAGCCACGGCAAATACGAGGTCATTCGCCGGGCCTTAACACACCTGGCCGAGCACTCACCCGAGGGAGTTGGCGTCACCGACTGCTGGTTTGGTCATGTCAGCCAACAGCCTGCAGGCCCCCAAGGGCTCGCCCTGCTGGAAACAGCGGGCCTCACCGTCCCGGTGCTCTGCCTACCCGGTAACCCCGTGAGCACCCTGATTTCTTATCACCTCCTTATTCGCCCCGTCCTGGGCAGGCTCAAAGGCCAGGAACCCGAACGCACAGTAGGCCGGTTGGTGCTGGGAGAGCGCATACAGGCTCCTGCCCAGAAGACCCAGTTCTTGCGCGCACGCTTACGCTACCTGGTGACCGAGGGCGGAGCACGGCAGGCTCTGGTCGAACCGGATACGGCCACCGGTTCGCACCTGCTCCACCGCGCGGCTCAAGCTAATGCCCTGATTGAGTTGGAACCCGGCGTGACCTATAAGGGGGGAGAGACCGTGCGCTACTACCAGCTCTGAGCAACAAAAACCAATACCGTATAATAGATACCTATTTATTGCTGTCGTCATCATCGGCAGAACCCAAGGACGCTATGACCCACACCAATAACCTAACCCACCTGAGAGCTGACGGCACCGCCCACATGGTCGATGTCACCGGTAAAGATAGCACCACCCGCACCGCTATTGCCGAGGGCTACCTGATCACCCGGCCCGATGTTATCGACAAAATCTACGGTGCCGACCTACCCAAGGGCGATGCCCTGCCCTTGGCCCGGGTTGCAGGCATTATGGCGGCTAAAAAAACTTCCGATATTATCCCCCTCTGCCACCCCCTACCCCTGGGTAAAATCACCCTGGACTTTGAACGGTTGGAGGACCGGATCCGTCTTGAGGCACTGGTTAAAACCCGCGGGGTCACCGGGGTTGAGATGGAGGCCCTGACTGCCGTCAGCGGCGCTGCCCTGACACTCTATGACATGGTCAAAGCAGTCGATAAGCAGGCCCTTATCAGCGGTATCCGTGTGCTTGGGAAGAGCGGCGGTAAGTCCGGTGACTGGACGGTTGCAGGCCAATCGCCCGCCGCCCACAAGGGGGCAAAGAATGATGAGTAAGGCCTACACCCTGCCGAGGGACTCCACCGGTTTGGTGATTGTGGCCTCCACCCGCGCCGCCCGCGGTATCTACACCGATGAATCCGGCCCCCTGGCCGTTGACTGGTTGCGCCAGATGGGCTTTGAAACCCCTGCCCCCGTGGTGGTGGCCGATGCTGATTTCGGCCCCTACTTTGATGAGCTGGTCAAGGCTGGGAACCTGCCCACCTTTATCCTGACCAGCGGTGGCACCGGCCTGAACAGTGACGATATGACCGTAGAGGCTGTACGCCCCCACCTAGAAAAAGAAGTACCCGGCATCATGCAGGCCTTCTGGGCGCAGGGGCTTCAGAACACACCAGCGGCGGTGCTCTCGCGCGGGGTGGCCGGTGTGATCGGGCGTAGCTTCATCATGACCCTGCCCGGGTCCAAGGGCGGGGTGCGCGACGGCTGTACGGTACTCACCCCGCTTATCTCCCATATCTGCCGCCAGCTTGAGGACTATCATGACCACTAAAGACGCTCAGAATGCCCAGCTTGATGCTTCGACGGCTAACCCCTATGCAGGCAAACCGCTAGAACCTACCGAATCTCAGGTGGTGTTCACTGCCGTGACCGAGGAGCCCCTGGAACCGCTCCTGGTAGAGGCCAAGGCGGCCACCATGACAGCTGCCATGGGTGCCCTGGTGGTCTTTGACGGTATAGTGCGCGACCACGACCACGGGCAGGCTGTCCATGCCCTGTCCTACAGTGCCCACCCGCAGGCCGCTGACTTTTTGGCAGATGTCCTTGCAGCGGTAGCACAGGAGATCCCGGGGGTCCGGCTCTGGGCCGCCCACCGGGTAGGCCCTATCCCTATCGGGCAGTCAGCCTTGACTGTGCTGGCGGCCGCTGCCCACCGGGGGACCGCATTTACCGCCTGTTCCCTGGCCGCTGACCGCATCAAAGCTCAGGTGCCCATCTGGAAAGAACAGGAACTAACCGACGGATCAGTGCAGTGGGTGGGTATAGACACCCCCGCCCGGTAGCCGGAAGGAAAAACGCATGATCTCACCCGAACTCCCGCCCCTTGCCTACCGCCTCTACGGGAGGCAGATGATCCTACCCGAGCTGGGGCAGGCAGGCCAGGAAAAGCTCAGCCGGGCTCATGTTGCCGTCATTGGTGCGGGCGGTTTGGGCTCCCCGGCCCTGCTGTATTTGGCTGGCGCGGGGATTGGCCGTATTACGGTGCTCGATGATGATGCGGTTGAGCTGTCGAACCTGCACCGTCAGGTTATTCATTCCTACGCGCGGGTGGGTAGCTCGAAAGCTGATTCGGCGGCCCAGACCCTGCGTGAACTCAACCCTCTGGTGCAGGTTGACTCCCTCAAAGTGCGGCTAAGTGATGAGAACGCCGCTGATCTGCTGGCTGATGTTGATGTTCTGGTGGACGGTAGCGATAATTTCCCAACCCGCTACACAGCCTCTCGTGCGGCGGCCCACCTGGGCATCCCCCACGTCTGGGGCGCTATTTTGGGCTTTGATGCTCAGATGAGTGTTTTCTGGGCGGGTCGCGGCCCCCGCTATGAGGACCTCTACCCGGCAGAACCTGATCCGGGATCGGTGCCTAACTGTGCAAGAGCCGGCGTAATAGGTGCCCTGGCTGGGGTGGTGGGCGCAGCTATGGCCCTTGAAACGGTCAAGCTCCTTGCCGGTATCGGGCAACCCCTGCTGGGCCAGGTGGGCTACTACAGCGGGCTCACCGGCAGGTGGGAATACATTCCGTTGCTTGCCTCTCGGGCGTATTCAGGTTCTAGTGCTCAGACCTCCCAGCCTCTTTCTGCCACCGGGCCGGTGGGGGAGGCCGCCAAGAACTCCGCGCTTAATACAGGCCCGCACCAGCTCCCTGAGCCGGACGGTGCCGAGCCTGACCAGTACGGCCTTGAGGTTACCTGGTCAGATATCATCGGCTCCCCTTATTTTGCCGATGTGCCGCTCCTTGATGTGCGCGAACCCCACGAGCATAGGGCGCTGGCTGTGCCCGGGAGCTTTAACCTACCCCTGTCTCTTATTGAGCAAGCTGGGCAGGACACCAGCCTGCAACCGACGATTGATGCTATTTTGCCCAGCCGCCAGGGCCGCTATGCCCTCTACTGTGCCGCCGGAGTGCGCTCCCTCAAGGCGCTTAAGCTGCTGACGGCCGCAGGTTTTAGTGACCTCTACAGCATAGAGGGTGGCCTGGACGCCTGGCTGAGTACTGGGGGCTCGGAATAAAAAAAGGGGTGGCGGCGCCCCTCTCAAAGCTGTTGATAGACCCCGGCCAATAGGCCGTTTTCTGCTGGGTAGCGGAGGGTAATTAGCACACAATTTTATTCGGTATTTTTTATGCGAGTTATTGGGTAAACTAAAACTCATGACTCAGCAGGCATCACACACAGCAGGCCCTGACGGGCCGATGACCGATAAGCTCATCAAATTCGGCAAGTTCTTTACCAAGTGGGACGAAACCGACGACGGCCGCGCCGCCTTCCTCACCGGTGGCCGCTCCGGTGACGTTTTCTACCGCAACCGCTGGAGCCACGACAAGGTAGTCCGCTCCACCCACGGTGTCAACTGCACCGGCTCCTGCTCCTGGCAGGTCTTCGTCAAAGACGGTGTGATTACCTGGGAAGCCCAGGCAACCGACTATCCCACAGTCGGCCCCGACCGCCCCGAATACGAACCGCGCGGCTGCCCCCGTGGCGCGGCTTTCTCCTGGTACACCTACTCGCCCACCCGCGTGAAGTACCCCTACATTCGCGGTGTACTCCTGGAAATGTACCGCGAGGCTCGCACCCGCCTGGGGGATCCCGTTGAAGCCTGGGCCTCCATTGTCTCGGATCCGGCCAAGCGTCGTGCCTACACCTGCGCGCGCGGTAAGGGCGGCCTGGTGCGCGGTAGCTGGGCAGAAGCCCTAGAAATGGTGGCCGCCGCCCAGATTCACACCATTAGGACCTACGGCCCTGACCGTAACATCGGCTTCTCGCCCATTCCGGCTAAGTCCATGGTGTCCCACGCCTCTGGTGCCCGCTACATCGAACTCATGGGCGGTGTGATGACCAGCTTCTACGACTGGTACGCAGACCTGCCCGTAGCATCACCCCAGGTCTTTGGTGACCAGACTGATGTGCGGGAGTCCGGCGACTGGTGGGACGCTACCTACCTGATGATGTGGGGCTCCAACATTCCGGTGACCCGCACCCCCGATGCCCACTGGATGGCCGAGGTTCGCTACCGTGGCACCAAGGTTGTCTCTGTCTCCCCGGACTACGCCGACAACACCAAGTTTGCCGACGAATGGCTCCCCGCCCAGCCCGGCACCGATGCCGCCCTGGCTATGGCCATGGGCCACGTCATTCTCAAAGAGAACTTTGTGGACCAGCGGGTGGAGTTCTTTGAGGACTACACCAGCACCTACACCGACTTTCCCTTCTTGGTGACCCTAGAAACCCGTGAAGACGGTAGCAAGGTTCCCTCCAAGTTCCTGACCGCCGCTGACCTGGCCGCTCACCGCCATGCTGCCGATGCCGCCTTCAAGACCGCCCTCTTCAACCGTGAAACCGGCGAGGTCGTGGTGCCCAACGGTTCTATGGGTTACCGCTACAACGCTCAGGACGAGGGTAAGTGGAACCTTGACCTAGAGGGGGTAAGGCCGGCGCTCTCTATCCTAGATTTGCCCCAAGCTACCCTGACCAGTGCCGCTGAGCTTAAGCTCCCCGCTTTTGATGAGCCCTCAGGCCGAGGCAAGGTAGTGACCCGTGGCGTTCCCACCATTATTGTTGAGGGCCACGAAGTTACCACCGTCTTCGACCTGATGCTGGCCCAGTACGGGGTGGGCCGCCCCTGCCTGCCCGGTCACTGGGCAGCGAACTTCGAGGACGCAGAGACCCAGTACACTCCTGCCTGGCAGGAGGCTATTACCTCGGTACCCGCCGATGCTGTGATTCGTACTGCCCGTCAGTTCGCCCAGAACTCCATTGATTCAGGCGGTCGTACCATGATTATCATGGGCGCCGGTATCTGCCAGTGGTACCACGGTGATACCACCTACCGCTCCATCTTGGCCCTGCTGATGATGTGCGGTGCCGAGGGACGTAACGGTGGTGGCTGGGCCCACTACGTTGGCCAGGAGAAAGCCCGCCCGATTACCGGCTGGGCACACATGGCTAACGCCCTGGACTGGTACCGCCCACCGCGTACCCAGGCTGGCACCAGCTTCTGGTATATGCACACCGACCAGTTCCGTCAGGACGGATACTCTGCTGATTCGCTTCAGTCACCGCTGGCCAAGGGCGAACTGGCCGGCGTGCATACCGCTGACCTCTTGGCCCGCGCCGTGCGCATGGGCTGGACTCCTTTCTACCCGCAGTTCCCCGAGAACTCCCTGGATTTGGCTGATAAGGGTGCAGAAGCAACGGAGGCCGGTACCGCCCAGTCACCCGCTGACTACGTAGCCCAGCGCCTGAACTCCGGGGATCTGGAGTTCTCCGTTGAAGACGCCGACGCACCGGCTAACTGGCCCCGCACCCTCATGCTCTGGCGTAATAACCTACTGGGTTCATCGGCTAAGGGTGAGCAGTACTTCCTGCGCCACCTGCTGGGTAATGAGAACGCCAAGATCAGCAAGGACGCCGAGAACCGCCCCGATGAAGTAGGTTGGCAGGACGATGCACCGGTGGGCAAACTGGACCTGCTGGTCACCACCGACTTCCGCATGACCTCCTCGACCCTGTCCTCGGATGTCGTATTCCCTGCCGCTACCTGGTACGAGAAACACGATATTTCCTCGACCGATATGCACCCCTACATTCACGCTTTCTCACCGGCAATTAACCCGCCTTGGGAAACCAAGACCGACCACCAGATTTTCAAGGAACTGGCCTACGTCTTTTCCAAGCTGGCTAAGAAGCATCTGGGGGTGCGTAAGGACCTGGTCTCTGTGCCTCTGCAGCACGATACCCCCGGCCAGATTGCCCAGCCCGGTGGTCACGCCCCGGACTGGAAGAACCAGAAGATCCAGGGCATTCCGGGCAAGAATATGCCGGTCTTTACTGTGGTGGAACGTGACTACCCAGCTCTCTATGACATGTACACCTCGGTGGGGCCCCTGCTCTCCAAACTGGGAACCACCACCAAGTTCGTGACCGTCGATGTAAACGACGAGCTGGCAACCCTAGCCCAAGAACACGGCGTGATGGGCAGCGGTAAGGGCGCGGGTCTTCCCGCCCTAGATACCGACGTCAAGCTGGCCGACACCATCTTGGCGCTCTCGGGTACCTCCAACGGCCCGGTTGCCCTTAAGGGCTTCAAAGCCCTGGAGCAACGGGTAGGCAAAAAGATGCACCACCTGGCCGAGGGCAACGAAGAGAAGCGCATCCGCTTCCGCGACACCCAGGACCGCCCGGTTCCCGTCTTCACCTCACCCGAATGGTCAGGTTCAGAAACAGGTGGCCGCCGCTACGCGCCCTTCACCCTGAACATTGAGCAGCTCAAGCCCTTCCACACCCTGACCGGTCGTATGCACTTCTTCCTGGATCACGACTGGATGAGCGAGATGGGGGAGCAGCTCCCGGTCTACCGCCCCCCGCTAGATATGCACAACCTCTTTGGCGAGCCCGAGCTGGGCGAGACCGGCGACCTCTCCGTTGCCGTCCGCTACGTCACCGTCCACAACAAGTGGGCTATCCACTCCTCCTACCACGACAACCTCTACATGCAGACGCTCTCACGCGGTGGCACCCACGCCTGGATGAGCCCTCAGGATGCAGCAAAGATTGGCGTGAAAGATCACGACTGGATTGAGTGCGAGAACACCAACGGTGTCTTTGTGGGCCGTGCGGTGGTTTCCCACCGTATGCCCGAAGGCGTTGTCTACGTGCACCACGCCCAGGAACGCCTGGTCAACGTGCCCAAGGCCGAGCGCACCGGCAAGCGCGGTGGTATCCATAACTCGGTCACCCGCATCATGGTTAAACCCACCCACATTATCGGTGGCTACGCCCACCAGGCCTATGCCTTCAATTACCTGGGACCTACCGGTAACCAGCGAGATATTGTTTCCAGAATCCGCCGCCGCAAGCAGGAGGTAACCTACTAATGCGCGTTATGGCCCAAGTATCAATGATTATGGCGCTCGATAAGTGCCTGGGCTGCCATACCTGCTCCGTGACCTGTAAGCAGGCATGGACCAACAGGGCTGGCACCGAGTACGTGTGGTTCAACAACGTTGAAACCCGCCCCGGCCAGGGCTACCCCCGCCGCTACGAAGACCAGGAGAAGTGGAAGGGCGGCTGGGTTCTCAACAAGCGCGGCCGTCTAGAACTCAAGAGCGGTAACCGCTTCAAGAAGCTTTTTACCCTCTTTGCTTCACCGGTCCAGCCCGAGCTCTCGGACTACTACGAACCCTGGACCTACGACTACGAGAACCTGACCAGCGCACCGCTGGGCGATGATTTCCCCACCGCCCGCCCCAAGTCACTGATTACCGGTGAGGACACCTCCATCGAGTGGGGCCCCAACTGGGACGATAACCTGGGCGGCGCGACCGAAAACGGCCACCTGGACCCCCTGGTTGAGAAGGTGCGCCAGCAGTCAGAAGAGAAGATCAAGTTCGAGTTCGAACGCACCTTCATGTTCTACCTGCCCCGCATTTGCGAGCACTGCCTCAACCCTTCCTGCATGGCATCCTGCCCCTCCGGCGCTATCTACAAGCGCGAGGAGGATGGCATCGTGCTGGTGGACCAGAACCAGTGTCGTGGCTGGCGTCAGTGCATCACCGGCTGCCCCTACAAGAAGATTTACTTCAACCATAAGAGCGGTAAAGCCGAAAAATGTACCTTCTGCTACCCCCGTATCGAGCACGGTATCCCCACCGTCTGCGCCGAAACCTGCGTGGGCCGCATGCGCTACATCGGCATCTTCCTCTACGACGCTGACCGGGTGACCGAGGCCGCCAGCGTTCCCGACGAAAAGCAGCTCTACCAGGCACAGCTGGACATCATGCTTGACCCCTTCGACCCTGAGGTAATCCGCGAGGCCGCCAAACAGGGTATCCCCGACTCCTGGATGACAGCTGCCCAGAAGTCACCGGTTTATAAGCTGGCTAAGGAATGGAAGATCGCCCTTCCTCTGCACCCCGAATACCGCACCATGCCCATGGTCTGGTATGTCCCGCCGCTTTCACCCATCATCGACCTGCTCCAGGAGCAGGGTCACGATGCCGAGAGCCAGGACAACCTCTTTGGTGCTATCGATGCCCTGCGTATTCCCGTGGAATACTTAGCCGAGCTCTTCACTGCCGGGGACACCACCATCGTGGTCAATGTGCTCAAGAAGCTGGCCGCTATGCGTGCCTACATGCGTGACATCACCTTAGGTGGGGTGGGCAAGGAGGAGATCGCCCAGGCAGTGGGCATGACCGGTGCCCAAATGTACGAGATGTACCGTCTCATGGCTATCTCCAAGTACGAGGAACGCTACGTCATTCCTCCAGCCCACCTGGAAGATGCCCACAACCTGGAAGAAATCGGTTGCTCCCTGGATACCGACGGCGGCCCCGGCATGCTCTACGACAGCGCCTTCACCGACCCAGGTGACCGCCCGGTTCCCGTATCGGCCGGCAGCTACGCCAACGCCCAACGTGCCGACGGCAAAGTCGATATCTTCCTCTGGGACGGCAAAACCCGCCCCGACTCCCTCTTCCCCGATACCTCCGGCAGCAAGAAGGTCTAGGCGTGGCTGGTTTTTTCTCCAAGCTCCTCAAACGTAACCCCTCTGAGGTGGAGCCCGAACTACCGGCATCGGGCGACCCCTTTGACATGGACTGGGGCAGTGGTGCCCCTGAGGATGCCGTAATCTACCAGGTCACCTCCGTGCTCATGCGTTACCCCTGCCAAGAGACTCAGGCCCTACTACCTGAACTCAGCCAACTCGCCGCTGAAACCGGCAATACCGACCTTCTAGAAGGTGTTGCCGCCATCAGCCGCTGGTACCAAGAGCACAGCCTGGAAGAAATTCAGGCCGAGTATGTGCAGGAATATGACCTCTCTCGCCGCCACGCCTTCCACCTGTCCTATTGGACCGAAGGTGACACCCGGCGGCGCGGTGAGGCTCTCACCCGCTTCAAACAGATGTACCGGGACTCCGGCATGGTCACCACCCTGCACGGGGAACTACCCGACTACCTGCCCATGGTCCTTGAGTTCACCGCCCTGGTCAACGCCAGGGCGGGGCGGGCCGCCCTCCAGGCCTACAGACCCTCCCTGGAACTGCTGCGCCTAGCCCTACGCGATGACAAGCTGCCCTACCACCGGCTGATTGAAGCTGTTTGCCACACCCTGCCTGGAGTTTCACCCCAAACCCAGGAGGAAGTACAAAAACTCGTCACCGCAGGGCCACCGGCAGAGAGCGTAGGCCTCTCCCTAGCACCGGGTGACCCCCGCCTGCTACCTCTTCTTCTGCCCCACGAGCAAACCCCCGGAGCGAAGATCGGTGCGGACAAAAACACCGCCCCACCCAGTCTCGCCCCCGCTATGCCCCACACACAGAACGGAGCACACCAGTGAACGCCCTTGATTTCTTCCTCTGGGGGATCTTCCCGTACATCACCCTAGCCACCGTGATCGGCGGCACCATCTGGCGTTACAAGACCGACCAGTTCGGCTGGACCACCCGCTCATCACAGATGTACGAGTCCAAACTTCTACGCATCGCCTCACCCATGTTCCACTACGGAATCCTCGTGGTCCTGGTAGGTCATATCGTGGGCCTGCTTATTCCCAAGTCCTGGACCGATACCGTAGGCATCTCAGAGCACTTCTACCACCTCAACGCTCTCATCCTTGGCTCAGTGGCAGCGGTCGCCACTCTCATTGGCCTCTTCGCCATGATCTACCGCCGCCGCACCAGCGCAACCGTCTTCCGGGCCACCACCTGGAACGACAAAATGATGTATGTTGCCCTCACCAGCGCTATCGTCCTCGGATCAGTTGCCACCCTCTTCAACGCCATGGAAATCGAAGGTCACCACAACTACCGCGAAACCGTCTCTGTCTGGTTCCGCTCCCTCTTCTACTTCCAACCCAACGTCGAAGCCATGGCCAGCGCCACCACCTCCTTCCACATCCACGTGGTTGTCGCCATGATCCTCTTTTGCCTCTGGCCCTTCACCCGCCTGGTCCATGCCTTCACCGCACCCCTGCACTACATCTTCCGGCCCTACATCGTCTACCGCTCCCGCGGCAAACGCAACTACCAGCGCGGCTGGTCACCGGTAGGAACCGCAGACTCTGTCAACAAAGACGCTCGCGCCGTCGAACGGCAGAACCACCACCACTAAAGAAAGGCGCGAGGATTCCCCTTAGCCGGCTATCCTTCTTGCCCCTGGCCCGGGGGGGGGGGCTCGTCGCAATTCATGCCAGCCCCAGCCAGCCGGCTGCAGGGAATCCCCGCCCCATTGAGACAGATCACCTGCTTCAAAGACTGATACTAAGGAAAACACTATGTCTACAAGAGCTCTTGCTGCAAAAGACCCACAGCTAGCTGGCCAGTTCAAGTACGTCATTATGGCGGCGCTCGCCTCCATGATCGGCTTCTGGGGTTGGACCATGATTGGCCCCCTGGCCAAGTACTACACCCAAGAATATGGCCTGACCGAAGGCCAGCGCTCCCTGCTGATCGCAACTCCCGTCATCGTAGGTTCTGTTGCCCGCATCCCGGTAGGTGCCCTCACCGACCGATTTGGTGGGCGGATCATGTTTACCATCATGCTTACCCTCACCGGTTCCATGGTCTTCATCACCGGTTTAGTTGGACAAACCGGTAACTTCACCCTGTTGCTGGTCACCGCCTTCTTCCTGGGCATCGGGGGCGCTATCTTTGCTGTTGGAATCCCTTTCTCAGCCGCCTGGTTTGAACCCCACCGCAAGGGTCTAGCAACGGGTATCTTCGGTATGGGTATGGTCGGTACAGCCTGCGCGGCCTTTTTCAACCCTCGCATGCTCAAAGCCTTCGGTTATTTCCCAACCCATGTCATTATGGCCTGTGTAGCCCTGGCCTATGCAGCAGTGGTCTGGCTGGTTATCCGTGATTCACCGGTTATGAAGGCCCGCACCCCTCAACCAATGCTGCCCAAGATCCTTGCTGTCTCCAAGGAACTCATCACCTGGCAGCTCTGCTTCATCTACGCTGTAGTCTTTGGGGCCTTCGTTGCCTTCTCCAACTTCCTCTCCACCTACATGCAAAACGTCTACGGCTACGAAGCCGTTGCAGGTGGTAGCTTCGCAGCCCTCTTCGCCGTCTGCGCCGTGCTTGCCCGGCCCTGCGGTGGCGTAGCGGCAGATAAGTTCGGGGGCAAGCTCACCACCTTGATAGCCTTCTTAGCTATGGCTGTTCTAGCCGTACTGATCTCCTTTGAACCTGCCAGTACCGCAGCCAATACCTTGCTGCACGTGCTGATGGCTATCTTTGTGGGCTTTGGCACCGGCACCATCTATGGCTGGCTGGGTAAGGTTGTTAAGCCTCAAGAAACCGGTACTGTATCGGGCCTTGTTTCTGCCGCTGGTGGTTTGGGCGGTTATTTCCCTCCGCTGATTATGGGGGCCGCCTACACATCAACCGGCCACTATTCCTGGGGCCTTCTTGCCCTCTCTGCTGCCTGCCTGGTTTCTCTGGCTATCTCACTCTGGATGAAGTCAGATAAAAAAGCCTAAACTCCAGTTTTTATCCACTGTGAACACCGCTTCTGCTACGGGCAGGGGCGGTGTTTGGCTTAATCGTTGAGACTCTTCAAACCAGTTCTGTGCCCCTATCTGGTACCCCAGTATGGTACCCCTGTGTAATGTGTGGCACAATAAGGGTTGATAAACTAAAACGTCGCTAATAACTGGCGCGGGAGAGACCGGATACCCGGCGGTTGAGGGACCGCCAGGCCGGCGCCGAAGGAGCAAACCCTCCCCGGGAAACTCTCAGGCACACGTACCGCTCAGCTAAGGCAACTCTGGAGAGGGGCGTCAAACCCCCACCGAAGGGGCAAAATTCGCACCCGCTTTCCAGGCGTGAAAGGGAAGCCGCGAACCAAAACTCTCAGGTTGTAACAGAGCGGGGAGGACACCGTCTACAGGGCACCCTGTAGGCAGGTTTAACTTTTACCTTGGAGAGTTACCATGTCCTTCCTTGACCGCCACCTTGGGCCCCGTTCCGCTGACCAGGAAAGCATGCTTTCCGCCCTCGGCTACGAGTCCCTGAGCGACCTCATCAACGAGGTCATCCCCGCCAACATCCGCCTGGCCGATGACCTTAACCTGCCTGCACCCCTGAGCGAGCACCAAGCCCAGCAAAAAATTGCCTCCTACGCTGCCCTTAACCAGGTCAAGCACCAGATGATTGGAGCAGGCTACTACGATGCCATCACCCCCGCCGTCATCCGCCGCAACATCCTAGAAAACCCCGGCTGGTACACCTCCTACACCCCCTACCAGCCTGAAATCTCTCAGGGCCGCCTAGAAGCCCTCCTCAACTTCCAGAACACGGTCATGGAATTGACCGGCCTGCCTATCGCCAACGCCTCCCTGCTCGATGAAGCAACCGCAGTCGCCGAAGCCGCCGTCATGATGCAGCGAGCCAACCGCAAGGTCAAAAACGGCTTCTTCGCCATCGACTCCCGCGCCCTACCCCAAACCCTGGCCGTGGTACGCGGCCGCGCCCAAGCCCTGGGCATTGACTTCGTTATTACCGACTTTGAAAAGGGCCTGCCCGAGGGCGACCTCTACGGCATCATCATCTCTAACCCGGGCCAGGACGGCCAGGTCCGAGACATCGCCCCGCTCATCCAGGCCGCCAAAGAACGTGGTGCCCTAGTCACCGTCATCGCTGACCTGTTAGCCCAGACCCTGCTGGTTGCACCCGGTCACCAGGGGGCCGATATCGCTGTTGGCTCCTCCCAGCGTTTCGGTCTGCCTTTCTGGTACGGTGGCCCCCATGCCGCTTTCATGGCCGTCACCAAAGGTCTGGAACGCAACCTGCCCGGTCGTCTGGTCGGTGTCTCCAAGGATGCCTTCGGTAAGCCCGCCTACCGCCTGGCCCTGCAAACCCGCGAACAGCATATCCGCCGCGAAAAGGCCACCTCCAACATCTGTACTGCCCAGGCCCTGCTAGCTATTGCCGCAGGTGCCTACGCCGTCTATCACGGCCCCGAAGGTCTGCGCGCCATTGCCACCTGCCTGCACGATAAGGCGGCACGGGTCGCTGAAGCTCTGGCCCAGGTAGGCCTGCACCCGGTCCACGAGACTTTCTTTGACACCGTAGCCTTTGAGGCCCCCGGGCAGGCCGACCAGCTGGTAGATAAAGCCCTGGAAGCCGGAATCAACATCCGCCGCCTCTCCGCTGACCGCATCTCCATTTCGGTGGGCGAATCTCACAGCGAGCAGGTACTCCAAGACCTGGTCACTGCCCTGGGCGGCACCCTGGGGGAGAGCGATGCCTACAAGATTCCTGAAACCCTCTTGCGCACCGATGAGTACATGACCCACCCGGTCTTCCACCTCTACCGGTCAGAAACCTCCATGATGCGTTACCTGCGTTCTTTGGCTGATAAGGACCTGGCCCTGGACCGCACCATGATTCCGCTGGGTTCCTGCACTATGAAGCTCAACGCGGCCTCCGAGATGGAACCCATCTCCTGGCCTGAATTTGCCGGAATCCACCCCAACGTACCCGCTGACCAGGCCGCCGGCTGGAAGGCCCTGATTGAGGAACTCTCCGCCTGGCTCCTTGAGATTACCGGCTACGACGCTATCTCCCTGCAGCCTAACTCCGGGGCATCGGGTGAGTACGCCGGCCTACGCGCTATCCGCGCCTATCACGAAGCCAGGGGCGACACCCAGCGCACCGTGGTCCTGATCCCTATGAGCGCCCACGGTACCAACGCTGCCTCCGCCGCCTTAGCCGGTCTGAGCGTAGCCGGTGTTGCCACCGCACCCGATGGCTCCATTGACGTAGAGGACCTCAAAGCCAAGATCGCCAAGTACGGCGATACCATTGCGGGCATCATGATTACCTACCCCTCCACCCACGGTGTCTTCGAGGAGCAGGTTGTTGAGGTCTGCCAGCTGGTCCACCAGGCCGGGGGACAGGTCTATGTGGACGGCGCTAACCTGAACGCCCAGATGGGACTTGCCCAGCCCGGTAAGTTCGGCGGGGATGTCTCGCATCTGAACCTGCATAAGACCTTCGCTATTCCTCACGGTGGTGGCGGCCCCGGCGTTGGACCGGTTGCGGTGGGTGCCCACCTGCAGAAGTACCTGCCCGGTAACGGTTACCAAGCCGATGAGCAGGGCAAGCTAACCCAGGCACCCCTGCCCATTTCCCAGGCCATGTTCGGTTCAGCCGGTGTGCTACCTATCTCCTGGATGTACATTGCCATGACCGGAGCCGATGGTTTGCGCGCCTGCTCCGAGGTAGCTATCCTTTCGGCCAACTACATTGCCAAGAAGCTGGGCCAACTCTACCCCGTGCTCTACAGCGGCGACACCGGCCTGGTGGCCCACGAATGCATCCTGGACCTGCGAGATTTGACCGCCGCCTCCGGCATCACCGCCGAGGATGTCTGCAAGCGCCTCATGGACTACGGCTTCCACGCCCCCACCCTGGCCTTCCCCGTGCCCGGTACCCTCATGGTCGAGCCCACCGAGTCAGAATCCCTAGCTGAGCTGGACCGTTTCATCGATGCCATGACCCAGATTCACGCCGAGATTCAGGAGGTCATTGATGGCAGGGTGAGCGCCGAAGAGTCTGTACTCCGTAAGGCCCCGCACACCGTTGAGGCCGTCACCGCCGATGAGTGGAACCGCCCCTACAGCCGAAGCCAGGCAGCCTACCCACTCCCGGCCCTGCGCCAGAACAAGTACTTCAGCCCGGTATCCCGTATTGACGGCGCTGGCGGCGACCGTAACTTCGTGTGCGAGTGCCCGCCCATGGAAGCCTTCGACCTAGAAGCTCCGAGCGCTTAAGACGTGCGCCCAGACCCTGGGGCACCTGCCCACTGAGTCCTTCTAGCGACCGAGAGTCTGCCCCGGCTGCCACCGCCCTCACCGGGGGCGGGGCGGCACTCCATCACCCCTTCTTTTTGCCTGAAAGGTTCACCGTGTCACCCCAGAAAACCTCCCTCTACCAGGTCCACGCCGACCTGGGTGCCTCCTTCACCGACTTTGGCGGCTGGGACATGCCCCTCAAATACACCAACGATGTTGAAGAACACCGCGCGGTCCGCTCCGCAGCTGGCCTCTTTGACCTCTCCCACATGGGGGAGTTCCGCGTCACCGGTCCCGATGCTGCCGCCTTCCTGGACTACGCCCTGCTCTCTAATATGTCTATCCTCAAGGTCGGCAAAGCCAAATACTCCCTGCTCCTGAATGAGGCAGGCGGGGTTATTGACGACCTGATCACCTACCGGCTGGGCCAAGAAGAGTTCCTGGTCATTCCCAACGCTGCCAACGTAGCAGTTGATTATCAAGCTATGAGCGCTCGCACCGAGGGCTTTGACGTGACCCTGACCGACGAAACCACTAGCACTTCACTGGTTGCTATCCAGGGCCCTGCCTCCGAGGCCATTGTGCTGGATATGGACCCGTCTGATTCCGAGCTGGTCACCTCCCTGGGCTACTACGCGGCGGTGCCCCTGGAACTGAACGGCGTGAGTGTACTCCTGGCCCGCACCGGCTACACCGGCGAGGACGGTTTTGAGCTCTATGTTGCCAACGAGAGAGCAGCTGAATTGTGGGCGCTGGCCTCCGAGCGCGGACAGAAGCACGGTATTCTGCCCGCTGGCCTGGCCGCCCGTGATTCACTGCGCCTTGAAGCAGGCATGCCCCTCTACGGCCACGAGCTGGGCCTGGACATTACCCCCTTGGAATCGGGCATGGGCAAGCTGGTAGAGATTGCCCTGACCAAGAAGAGCGCAGACTTCCTGGGTCGGGCTGCCCTGGCCGAGGCCGCAGAGCAGACTCCCGCCCGTAGCCTGGTTGGTTTGAAGGCCCAGGGCAAGCGCCCCGGGCGGGCCGGGTCCCAGCTCTTGGACGAGCGGGGACAGGTGATCGGTGAAATCACTTCGGGGATTCCCTCACCGACCCTGGGATACCCCATTGCGATGGCTCTTATAGCCAGTGAGTACGCTCAAACGGGAGCTACAGTCAGCGTCGATATCCGTGGTAAGGTAGCACCTTTCGACATTGTTGAACTACCTTTTTACACCCGCCAGAAGTAAGTAGAGAATCTGGTGAGCGGGTGGCCCCTTGAAAGGCCACCCGCTCTCTTTAAGGAAAGGCCAGAAAGTTCTTGGAGATTGATTACGTCCCTGATTTTTCCCCGGGGCACAAGACGCCCCAGCCGAGTATCCAGAGGCAGGCTGAAGCCCTGGAATATGACATCAGTGTTTTTGAGCTTTTCTCTATTGGTATTGGGCCTTCTAGTTCACACACTGTAGGCCCTATGCGGGCAAGCAACCGTTTTATTGCTGAGCTGATTGATGCGGGCAATCTCGACCGTGTCACCGGTGTGCACATTGACCTGTACGGGTCGCTGGCTGCCACCGGGGCAGGTCACGGAACTATGAGCGCTGCCCTCAAAGGCCTGTGCGGTTTTGTTCCTGAAACTATTGATATCCTGGCAGCTGAAGCGCTCATGGACCGTAACCAGGTCGATGGCACTCTGCCCCTTGCCGGCTACCCATCAGCCGCCTTTGCCGAGGGCGCCCCCGGTGCAGCTACCCCCAAGATAATAGGTCCGGTTGTTAACTACCGCGAGCTGGATATTACCCTGCGACCGCTGACCGTCTTGCCCCGTCATACCAACGGCATTAAGGTGACCGCAAAAGCGGGGGAGCAGGTGCTCTTAGAGCGTACCTACTTCTCCATTGGCGGTGGCTTCATCGTGGAAGAGAATGAGGAAAGTGCTGGCTCTAGCGGGCTAACCCAGGCTCCCTACCCCTTCGGATCGGGTGCTGAGCTGCTGGATATGGCCAACACCGCGGGTCTTTCTATTGCCCAGCTCAAAATGGAGAACGAGAAAACCGTACGGTCCGAAGAAGAAGTTCGCGCGGGTATCCTCCACATCCGCCAGGTCATGAAGGAGTGTATCGGTTCCTCCTTAGAGCGTATGGGGTATCTGCCCGGGCCTTTGAAAGTGCGTTGCCGTGCCAGCCAGTGGCACCGTGACCTCTTGGCTGAGGATCCCCAAAAATCACCCGAGTTCGCTATCGACTGGGTGAACCTCATAGCGCTGGCGGTCAACGAGGAAAACGCTTTTGGCGGCCGGATTGTCACTGCTCCCACAAACGGTGCCTCGGGGATTATTCCCGCCGTCCTGCACTACGCCCTGAACTACGTTCCAGCGGTGCGCCACCGCGGGCAGAAAGTGGTGGATGATGCTGTGGTGGACTTCTTCTTGGCCGCCGCCTCCATCGGTGCGCTCTACAAGAAACGAGCCTCTATCTCGGGCGCTGAAGTGGGTTGCCAGGGTGAGGTGGGGACCGCCTCCTCTATGGCCGCTGCCGGTTTGGCCCAGGTGATGGGCGGAACCAATGAGCAGGTAGAGAACGCTGCCGAGATCGCTATGGAGCACAACCTGGGCCTGACCTGCGACCCGGTGGGTGGCCTGGTGCAGATTCCCTGTATTGAGCGCAATGCTATGGCGGCCTCAAATGCTGTGACTGCGGCCAAGATGGCCCTGCGTGGGGACGGCCAGCATCGTGTTTCCCTGGACCAGGTGATTGAGACTATGCGCCAGACCGGTGAGGACATGTCCCACCGTTACAAGGAGACCTCCATGGGCGGCCTGGCGGTCAACGTGGTGGAGTGCTAGAAGCCAAAACATGGGGGCCGCTACCGTTCTAGAGGGGGTAGCGGCCTTTGGTAGGCAAAGGGGCCTCTGAGGGGGAGGGTTGCACAAAGCGGCCATATTCGGTATAGACAAGTTTGCTGGCTTGCTGTAGTATGAATATTTGCGCTTCCCTAATCTTCTGTGCCTTCATATAGCGGTGGGCAGGTTGTTACAGGTTTTAAGTACGCCCCAGTACCCTCGAACATACTCTAGCTAACCAGCACGGCACAGGTGCCCATTTAGCAAGTTGTCTTTTTCAGGGTTCTTCGCGTACCACCCCTGGCGGGGGAGCGGGTACGAACAGACATGTCTGTGGAAGGATCCCATCTTGGTCGCCTCGAGCACCTCTCATACTAAAGCCGCTAACGGCGTAGATTCGCACAGTCGAATCTCATTCGCAAAAATCGCTGAGCCCCTGCAGGTACCCAACCTGCTGGCGCTCCAGCTCGACAGCTTTGATCAGCTCGTCGGTAACGAACGCTGGGCGGCAAAAGCCGCTGTAGCCGCCGAAACCGGTGACACCTCCGTCAGCCAAACTTCTGGCCTGGCAGATATTTTCGAAGAAATCTCTCCGATCGAGGACTTCCAGGGCACCATGTCCCTGTCCTTCTCCGATCCCGAGTTCGCTGACCCCAAGTACACCATGGAAGAGTGCAAGGATCGCGACGCGACCTACTCGGCTCCGCTGTACGTCAAGGCCGAATTCATGAATAACAACACGGGCGAAATCAAACAGCAGACCGTGTTCATGGGCGATTTTCCCCTGATGACCGAATCCGGCACCTTTGTGATTAATGGTTCCGAGCGCGTCGTCGTTTCGCAGCTAGTCCGTTCACCCGGTGCCTACTTCGAAAAGACCGCAGACCGCACCTCCGATAAGGACATCTACAGCGCGAAGATTATCCCTTCCCGCGGTGCATGGTTTGAACTTGAAATCGATAAGCGCGACCAGGTCGGCGTCCGTCTTGACCGCCGTCGTAAGCAGTCCGTGACCACCCTGCTTAAGGCTCTTGGCTGGAGCGAGGCTAAGATTCTGTCTGAATTCGGTGAATTCGACTCAATCCGCGCCACCCTTGAGAAGGACACCGTCCAGACCCGCGACGAGGCTCTGCTGGATATCTACCGCAAGCTGCGCCCGGGTGAACCCCCGACGGTTGATGCTGCTCAGGCTCTGCTGGACAACATGTACTTCACCCCCCGCCGCTACGACCTGGCCAAGGTCGGCCGCTACAAGGTTAACCGCAAGCTGGGCCTTGATACTCCCGTTAACGATCCTTCTGCTTCTGTTCTGTCTCAGGACGACATCGCGGCTATGATTCGCTACCTGGTCACTCTGCACGCAGGTGGCACCACTATCAAGGGTGTCCGTGACGGCCAGGAAGTTGACGTCCGCGTTGACGTTGATGATATCGACCACTTCGGCAACCGTCGCATCCGTGCGGTGGGCGAACTGATCGAGAACCAGATTCGTACCGGCCTGTCCCGTATGGAGCGCGTTGTCCGCGAGCGTATGACTACCCAGGACGTTGAGGCTATCACCCCTCAGACCCTGATTAACATCCGCCCGGTTGTTGCCTCTATCAAGGAATTCTTCGGCACTTCCCAGCTCTCCCAGTTCATGGACCAGAACAACCCGCTTGCAGGTCTAACCCACAAGCGCCGTCTGTCCGCACTGGGCCCCGGCGGTCTGTCCCGTGACCGTGCGGGCATGGAAGTTCGAGACGTCCACCCTTCCCACTACGGCCGTATGTGCCCCATCGAAACCCCTGAAGGCCCCAACATCGGTCTGATTGGCTCCTTGGCAACCTACGCCCGCATCAATCCCTTCGGTTTCATCGAAACCCCCTACCGTATCGTTCGTAACGGTAAGGTCACCGACGAGGTCAAGTACCTGACCGCCGACGATGAAAAGGGCAACACCATTGCGCAGGCTAACGCCCCCTTGACCGCCGACATGACCTTCTCTGAAGAGCAGGTCCTTTGCCGTGCAGGCGATGGATCCGGTGAAGCTGTTCTGGTTGATGCCTCCGAGATTGAGTTCATGGACGTTTCACCCCGCCAGATGGTGTCTGTTGCAACCGCTCTGATTCCTTACCTGGAACACGATGACGCTAACCGAGCACTCATGGGTGCTAACATGCAGCGTCAGGCTGTTCCCCTTCTGGAGTCTGAGGCTCCCGTTGTAGGTACCGGCATGGAACGCTATGCAGCGATTGACTCCGGTGACTCTGTTCTGGCTAAGAAAGCTGGCGTGGTTTCTGAGGTGTCAGCTGACCTGGTTGTTGTTCGCAACGATGACGGCACCACCACCTCCTACCCGATTCTCAAGTTCCAGCGCTCCAACCCCGGTAACTGCTACAACCACCGTGTTGTTGTTAAGGTGGGCGACCGGGTTGAAGCTCGCGGCTTGATTGCCGATGGCCCCTCCACCGACAAGGGCGAGCTTGCCCTCGGTAAAAACCTCTTGGTTGCTTACATGTCCTGGGAAGGGTTCAACTTTGAGGATGGTATCATCCTGTCCCAGCGCATGATCTCCGATGACGTGCTGACCTCAATCCACATTGAGGAACACGAAATTGATGCCCGCGACACCAAGCTGGGTGCCGAAGAGATTACCCGCGATATCCCCAACGTCTCCGAAGAGGTCCTGTCTGCTCTTGATGAGCGCGGCATCATCCACATCGGTGCAGAGGTTGAAGCCGGCGACATCCTGGTCGGTAAGGTCACCCCCAAGGGCGAGACCGAGCTGACCCCCGAAGAGCGCCTCTTGCGCGCTATCTTCGGTGAGAAGTCCCGCGAAGTCCGTGACACCTCCCTGAAGGTTCCCCACGGTGAGTCCGGAACCGTTATTGGCGTTCGTATCTTTGACCGCGAAAACGAAGACGAAGACCTGCCCAGCGGTGTTAACCAGCTGGTCCGTGTCTATGTTGCTCAGAAGCGCAAGATCACTGTTGGCGATAAGCTGGCAGGTCGCCACGGTAACAAGGGTGTTATCACCAAGATCCTCCCCGTTGAGGATATGCCCTTCATGGAAGACGGCACCCCCGTTGACGTCATCCTCAACCCGCTGGGCGTTCCCGGTCGTATGAACATCGGTCAGGTACTCGAAGTTCACACCGGCTGGTTGGCTAAGCAGGGCTGGAAGATTGAGGGCAACCCCGCCTGGCTCGATAAGCTTCACAACTTCCCCAAGGAAACCGGCCCCACCAACGTGGCAACCCCGGTATTCGACGGTGCCGGTGAAGAGGAACTCTTTGAGCTACTTGATCACGCTAACCCCAACCGCGACGGCGATCGTCTGATTGACCGTTCCGGTAAGGCACGTCTGCTTGATGGCCGTTCCGGTGAGCCCTTCCCCGAACCCGTTTCGGTGGGCTACCAGTACATCCTCAAGCTGCACCACCTGGTGGACGATAAGATCCACGCTCGTTCAACCGGTCCCTACTCCATGATTACCCAGCAGCCCCTGGGCGGTAAGGCCCAGTTTGGTGGTCAGCGCTTTGGTGAGATGGAAGTGTGGGCACTGGAAGCATACGGTGCCGCTTACACCCTGCAGGAAATCCTGACCGTCAAGTCCGATGACGTCCACGGCCGCGTTAAGGTCTACGAGGCTATCGTTAAGGGCGAGAACATCCCCGAACCCGGTGTTCCCGAGTCCTTCAAGGTCTTGATCAAGGAAATGCAGTCCCTCTGCCTGAACGTTGAGGTTCTCTCAACTGACGGTAAGACCATCGAAATGCGCGATGGAGAAGAAGAAGGCTTCCGTGCAGCAGATGACCTGGGTATTGACCTGTCCCACGCAGAGCCCAGCTCTGTCGAAGAGGTCTAACCCCTAAGCGGTTAGATTCCTCATCTGTTCTCAAAGACTTCAAAACACTAGGAAAGAGATAAGGACCAAATGTCCAACGAATCTTCACTTGGTTTGATGCGTATTGGCCTGGCGACCTCCCAGAATATTCTGGATTGGTCCTACGGCGAGGTTAAGAAACCTGAAACCATCAACTACCGAACCCTAAAGCCCGAGAAGGAAGGCCTCTTCGACGAGCGCATCTTCGGCCCCACCCGCGACTGGGAATGCTACTGCGGTAAGTACAAGCGTGTCCGTTTTAAGGGCATCATCTGTGAGCGCTGTGGCGTAGAGGTCACCCGTGCCAAGGTGCGCCGTGAGCGCATGGGTCACATTGAGCTGGCAGCTCCTGTCACCCACATCTGGTACTTCAAGGGTGTCCCCTCCCGTCTGGGCTACTTGCTTGACCTGGCTCCTAAGGACCTGGAAAAGATTATTTACTTCGCCGCCTACATGATTACTCATGTTGACGAAGAAGCCCGCCACGAGGACCTGCCTAACCTGCAGGCCGCTCACGACCGCGATAAGAAGGTCCTGGAGGATCAGCTTGCCGCCGACATTAACCTGATTGCTCGCGAGACCGAAGAGGAACTCGCTCGCGTTGAGGCTGAGGGTGGTAAAGCCGCTGAGAAGCGTAAGCTCCGTGATGCCGCTGAGCGTCAGATGGCTGCGGTTCGTAAGAACGCAGAACGCGAAATCGAGCAGCTCGAGCGCGTCTGGGATCGCTTCAAGAACCTCAAGGTCGCTGACCTTGAAGGTGACGAGTCGCTCTATCGTGGCATGGTCGATAAGTACGGCATGTACTTTGAAGGCTCCATGGGTGCTGAGGCTATCAAGAAGCGTCTTGAGAGCTTTGACATGGAAGCGGAAGCTGAGGCTCTCAAGGACATCATTCAGACCGGCAAGGGTCAGAAGAAGACCCGTGCGCTCAAGCGTCTGAAGGTTGTCAACGCTTTCTTGACCACCGATAACTCCCCGCTGGGTATGGTTCTGGATTACGTTCCCGTTATTCCTCCGGAACTGCGCCCCATGGTTCAGCTTGACGGTGGCCGCTTTGCCACCTCCGACCTGAATGACCTCTACCGTCGCGTTATTAACCGCAACAACCGCCTCAAGCGTCTGCTGGAACTCGGTGCCCCCGAGATTATCGTCAACAACGAAAAGCGTATGCTTCAGGAAGCTGTTGACTCCCTGTTCGATAACGGTCGCCGCGGTCGCCCTGTGACCGGTCCCGGTAACCGCCCCCTCAAGTCCCTCTCGGACATGCTTAAGGGTAAGCAGGGGCGTTTCCGCCAGAACCTTCTGGGTAAGCGCGTTGACTACTCAGGCCGTTCCGTTATTGTCGGTGGCCCCACTCTGCAGATGCACCAGTGCGGTCTGCCTAAGCAGATGGCGCTGGAGCTCTTCAAGCCCTTCGTCATGAAGCGCCTGGTTGATCTGAACCACGCTCAGAACATCAAGTCTGCTAAGCGCATGGTTGAGCGTTTCCGCCCCCAGGTTTGGGACGTTCTCGAAGAGATCATCACCGAGCACCCCGTTCTGCTCAACCGTGCACCTACCCTGCACCGCCTGGGTATTCAGGCCTTCGAACCCCAGCTGGTTGAAGGTAAGGCTATCCAGTTGCACCCGCTCGTTTGCTCCGCTTTCAACGCGGACTTCGACGGTGACCAGATGGCTGTGCATCTGCCTCTCTCACCCGAGGCGCAGGCTGAGGCTCGCATCCTCATGCTCTCCTCTAACAACATCCTGAAGCCTTCAGATGGCCGCCCTGTTGCGGTACCTGACCAGGATATGATTATCGGTCTCTTCCACCTGACCACCGCTCGGGAGGGTGAGAAGAACGAGGGTCGTCTGTTCTCCTCATACGCCGAAGCCATTATGGCTTTGGACCGCCACGAGATTGAGCTCTACACCAAGGTCAAGATCGTTCTTGACGACTTTGTACCCTACGAGGGCTGGGAAGCCCCCGAGGGCTACGAGCCCGGTCAGCCCGTGCTGGTGGAGACCACCGTCGGTCAGGTTATCTTCAACCAGACCCTGCCCGCTGACTACCCCTGGTATACCGGTGTCGCAGACAAGAAGAGCCTGGGTGCCCTGATTAACGATCTGGCTGAGAAGTACCCCATGCACGTGGTTGCTCGCTCACTGGATGAACTCAAGAACACCGGTTTCTACTACGCCTCACGCTCAGGTGTGACCGTTGCGGTTACCGATATCGCTGCGCCTCCCACCAAGCCCGCCATTATGGAAGGCTACGAGGCTCAGGCTGCTAACATCGAGTCCCAGTTCGCTATGGGTCTGATTGACGACCATGAGCGTCGTACCGAGCTGATTGACATCTGGACTAAGGCAACCGATGAGGTTGCTGAGGCTATGAAGGAAAATCTGGCTGAGAAGAACACCACCATTAACCGCATGGTTACTTCTGGTGCTCGCGGTAACTGGATGCAGGTCCGTCAGATTGCCGGTATCCGTGGTCTGGTGTCTAACACCAAGGGTGAAATTATGCCTCGCCCGATTAAGTCTTCCTACCGCGAAGGCCTGTCGGTTCTGGAGTACTTCATCGCTACCCACGGTGCTCGTAAGGGTCTGGCTGATACCGCGCTGCGTACCGCTAACTCGGGTTACCTGACCCGTCGTCTGGTGGACGTTTCGCAGGACGTCATTGTGCGTGAGCACGACTGTGGTACCCACCGTGGTCTGGCTCTGCCCCTGGTTCAGGTTGACCAGGCTAGCGGTGCAGTAACCCTGCACGAGAATGTTGAGTCTTCAATCCACGGTCGTTCACTTGCTGTGGACATCAAGGCTGAGGACGGCACCGTTCTGGCAGAAGCTGGCGCTGACGTTTCAGATATCGTTATTGATGATCTCTTCAAGGCCGGTATCCAGGAAGTTCGTGTTCGCTCGGTTCTGACCTGTGAGTCCGCTGTTGGTGTCTGTGCCCTCTGCTACGGTCGCTCCATGGCTTCGGGTAACCTGGTCGACATTGGTGAAGCCGTCGGTATTATCGCGGCTCAGTCCATTGGTGAGCCCGGTACCCAGCTGACCATGCGTACCTTCCACACCGGTGGTGTCGCATCGGCTGACGATATTACCCAGGGTCTGCCCCGTATTCAGGAGCTCTTCGAGGCTCGCACCCCCAAGGGTGTTGCCCCGATCTCCGAGGTCACCGGTCGCGTCAGCATTGAGGACACTGAGAAGTCCCTCAAGGTTGTCATCACCCCTGATAACGGCGATGATCCTATCGCTTACCCCATTCTGCGTCGTGCCCGCCTGGAAGTTGCCGAGGGTGACCATATCACCGTCGGTACCCAGCTGGTTGCCGGTGCTGTTGATCCTAAGGAGATCCTGCGTATTCGCGGTCCCCGTGAGGCTCAGAAGCATCTGGTGGATGAGGTTCAGGGCGTCTACCGTTCACAGGGCGTAGGTATCCACGACAAGCACGTTGAGGTTATCGTTCGTCAGATGCTCCGCCGTATTACCGTGATTGATTCCGGTGAGACCAACCTGCTGCCCGGTGAGCTGGTTGAGAACGTGGCTTTCCAGAACGCTAACCGTGCGGCAGTTGCTGAGGGTAAGCGCCCCGCTTCGGGCCGTCCCGAGCTGATGGGTATCACCAAGGCATCACTTGCTACCGAGTCGTGGCTGTCGGCCGCTTCCTTCCAGGAAACCACTCGCGTCCTGACCCAGGCTGCGATGGAAGGCAAGGAAGACCCGCTGGTCGGCCTTAAGGAGAATGTCATCATTGGTAAGCTGATCCCCGCCGGTACCGGTCTTGCTCGTTATAACGATATTGAGGTTGAACCTACCGACGAGGCGCGTGAGGCCCTGTTCGCTCAGACCGCGACCCCTTACAACGATTTCAGCTACGCTGAGACCAATGAGGGTGCTATCAGCCCCGAGTTCCAGGCTATTCCGCTGGATGACTACGAGATTCGCTAGTCTCTAGGCCAGGCAGCTTCTAGGCCGCAAAGTTAAGGGCGCTTCTCCACATTGGTGGGGGAGCGCCCTTTGCCCTGTCCGGCAGTTTCTGAGCTGATGGCGGTTTGAGGTTAGCTGGTTGGCCCTCTCTGGGAGAGGAGCTCTGAAAAGGAGGGGGAGGAGGCTTGGCTGATGAGGCGGCGAGCGGTCGATGGACTATCGGTGCGTGCGGAAAGTAACATTCGATCGGGTTTGGGTGCTGACCTGCATCAAAATCGGGGTCTGGCTTTCCTTGCCGTTTTTCTGAGGCTCAAGGGTGTCTGTGGAGGCGTAGTCTATAACCGTACATATCACTCTATTGCTTAGTACAAAGCAATCGCACATATTGAGGTCACCATGATGTCAAAGAAGAGAATAGGGTCGGGGATAGCTACCCTGGGTGCTACGTTGGCTCTTGTCGCCGGTAGCTCTCTGATGCCTGCAGAGGCTGCCAACCAGGTAACCCCCGCGACAGTCAGCGCTGCCAGCGTCTCGGACCTAATCCGTTCTAGTCAGCCAACAGAGCTTAATCCTTTTTTGGTGGGAGCCGGGGTTTCCGATATTACCGGTGAGGTAGCTGAGGTGGGCTTTATTGGCTATGGGACGGCCACACAGAAGGGCAGCGGTCTGCATACTCGTCAGTATGCCCGTGCCTTTGTTGTGATTGATCCGGTAGACGGGCAACGTAACCTGATAGTGGTTTTGGACGCTCTCAGTGGTTGGGGTAGTCTGCGTGAGGCTTTGGTGGATCAGATTCGAGCTGAGTTTGGCCCTGAGTTTTCAGAGGCCAATATCATGATTACAGCCAGCCATACGCATGCCACTCCTGGGGGAGTGAGTAAGGATGCCCTCTATAACATCACTACCTTGGGCTTCCACAAGGCTACTTTTGATGCTCAGGTCACTGGCTCCATGCGCGCTATTCGCCAGGCTCTAGCTGATCTAGCGCCCGGGAACGTCACGGTCTCCCAGTCTGAATTGACCGGGGTCGGTGTCAACCGTTCGGCTGTTGCTCAGCGGCAAGATCCTCCGGAACTTTTGCGGATGTTGACTGATGGTGTAGATCCTTCCAGCACTACTTTTCGGTTCGAGCACAATGGGGTAACCCGGGCGGTTCTCAACTGGTATGCGGTGCATGCTACGTCTTTGACCAACCAAAATACTCTGGTTTCTTCTGATAATAAGGGCTATGCCGAGTACCTGCTAGAGACGGTCGATCACGGGGTGGACCTTAATCAGGAAAGTGATCAGCCTGATTTTGTGGCTGCTTTTGCTAATAGTAGCGCTGGTGATGTCTCACCCAATACCTGGTTGAAACCTGGAATGGGCCCCACCGATGATCAGTTTGAAAACCTGAAGATCCAGGGTAGCCGCCAGGCTGATGCCGTCCGGCAGCAGTTGGCAAACCCCGGAGTGCCCCTTGGCCGGGGCTTGGACTCCCGAATTACGTATACGGATTTCTCTTCAGTAAATGTGAGCCAGCAGTTCACGGGCACTGGTTATGCCGGGCGAACCTGTAATGCTTCCCTGGGTGCACCTTTCGCAGCCGGCAGTGTGGAAGATGGGCCGGGAGCTGATGGTTTCAATGAGGGGGTAAATGCAAATAAGGTGTGGAGCGGCTTTAACTGGCTTGCCTATAGCGCATCCTCGGACTTGACCGCCTGCCAGTACCCTAAGGCAAATCTTTTGGCGGTTCATCAGCAGATCCAGCAAAAGTTACCGGTTCAGGTCATGCGTTTTGGTGACTACTACCTTTTGGGTATGCCCGGTGAACTGACGAGCGCTGTGGGGGCGCAATACCGGCAGGATATGGCAGAACTGTTTGGGGTAGATGTATCTCATATCATTGTTCAGGGCTACACTAATGCTTATAGCCATTATGTGACCACGCCTCAGGAATATGTGACCCAGCAGTATGAAGGCGGAGCAACTGTCTTTGGCATCAACGAGATGGGTGCCTTCCGTCAGGTCTTGCAGACTGTGGGTAGCTCCCTGAAGGAGGGTAGAGAACTGAATATTGGTGATAAGCCTCTTATGCGCAAGCCTATGGAGTCGACTGTCGGCAAGGTCTGGTATGACAGCCCCGGCTGGGGTAACTACTATGGCAAGGTTTTGGCTCAACCGCGTGATACTCATGCTGGGGGCCAGGTAAGCGCTCTCTTTGTGGGCGCGCACCCCAATAATAATCACAAGCTCAACGCTACCTATCTTGAGGTTCAGCGAAAGCAAGGGGACAGTTGGGTGAGGGTTGCAGCCGATAACGACCCCAACACCAAGTTCCATTGGCGGCGGCACTGGGCTGCCCAATCGCGCGTCAGCATTGAATGGCAGGTACCTGAGGAGGCTCTGCCCGGTACTTATCGCCTTGTCTACTACGGTGATTCAAAGCAAGCCAACGGAAAGATTACTCCCTTTACTGGAACCAGCCGGGAGTTTAAGGTCAGCTAGCACCTTGTGACTTCTTGCGGTGCCCGTCCTTCTTTTAGGAGAGGGGCGGGCACCATTTTTGTAGGTAAAGGAGGGTGGAACCTGTCTTAAGTGCCTCATATCACCACGATCGCGGGTTTAAAGCTGAGGTTGAGCAGGCTTTGGGGTAGATTAAAGCGCGCAAAACAGGCTATAGTCATACCTGGAGTACTTAGCAGTGGCGTAAGCTCCTAGCTCAGTACATGACAACCAATGGCAGAATGGACACCGTCCTTTGGCCTTGTTCACTCTCGACTTCGGTCGAAAAGTGATCTTGAGGCCTAAATGCCATTTTTTGTTATGTCTGGGTACATTCTGCTAAGCGTAAGAATTTCTTTTGCACTTATTTCCAAGTTGCAGAAGGCAAGTAAAGCCGGTTGAGCCTAACAGCCCAGCCGAAACCAAACGGAGAACAAGTGCCTACAATTCAGCAGTTGGTCCGTAAGGGCCGTGCACCCAAGGTCGTCAAGACCAAGGCGCCCGCACTTAAGGGCAACCCCATGAAGCGTGGCGTATGCACCCGTGTATACACCACTACCCCGAAGAAGCCGAACTCAGCACTGCGTAAGGTCGCACGTGTTAAGCTCAACGGCGGCATCGAGGTTACCGCATACATCCCCGGTGAGGGCCACAACCTTCAGGAACACTCCATCGTGCTGGTGCGCGGTGGTCGTGTGAAGGACCTCCCCGGTGTTCGTTACAAGATTGTACGTGGCGCACTGGATACCCAGGGCGTTAAGGGCCGCGGTCAGGCTCGTTCACGCTACGGCGCAAAGAAGGAGAAGAAGTAATGCCTCGTAAGGGTCCCGCTCCTAAGCGTCCCCTCGTAAACGATCCTGTTTACGGTTCACCGCTGGTCACCCAGCTCATCAACAAGGTTCTGCTGGACGGCAAGAAGTCAACCGCTGAGCGCATCGTTTATGGTGCACTCGAAGGCGTTGCTCAGAAGACCGGCGCAGATCCCGTAGCAACCCTCAAGAAGGCTATGGACAACGTCAAGCCTTCACTTGAGGTCCGCTCACGCCGCGTTGGCGGTGCGACCTACCAGGTCCCCGTCGAGGTTCGCGCAGGCCGTGCAACCGCATTGGCTCTTCGCTGGCTCGTTGGCTTCTCAAAGCTTCGTCGCGAGAAGACCATGACCGAGCGTCTCATGAACGAGATCCTGGATGCTTCCAACGGTCTCGGTGCAGCTGTGAAGCGTCGCGAAGACACTCACAAGATGGCAGAGTCCAACAAGGCCTTCGCACACTACCGCTGGTAATTTTTTCGTAGCCTGCCGCTATGTACAAAAGTACATAGCGGTAGGCTATCGGAGTTTCTCACAAGGGAGAACAAAGTGGCACTAGACGTGCTTACAGACCTAAAAAAGGTCCGCAACATTGGTATTATGGCGCACATTGACGCCGGTAAGACCACCACAACCGAACGCATCCTCTTCTACACCGGTATTAACCACAAGATTGGTGAAACCCACGACGGTGCGTCAACCATGGACTGGATGGCTCAGGAACAGGAACGCGGTATTACCATTACCTCCGCGGCTACCACCTGCTTCTGGAAGAACAACCAGATCAACATCATCGATACCCCCGGCCACGTTGACTTCACTGTTGAGGTTGAGCGTTCACTGCGCGTCCTCGACGGCGCTGTAGCCGTGTTCGACGGTAAGGAAGGCGTTGAGCCTCAGTCTGAAACCGTTTGGCGTCAGGCTGACAAGTACGAAGTTCCCCGCATCTGCTTCGTCAACAAGATGGACAAGCTGGGCGCTGACTTCTACTTCACCGTAGACACCATCGTCAAGCGTCTGGGCGCAACCCCCCTGGTCCTACAGCTCCCCATCGGCGCTGAAAACGACTTCATTGGCGTCGTTGACCTGCTCACGATGCAGGCCTACGTATGGCCCGGCGATGCCAAGGGCGACGTTACCATGGGCGCTTCCTACGAAACCCGCGAGATTCCTGCGGACTTGGTTGAGAAGGCCGAAGAGTACCGTTCACAGCTGGTTGAAGCTGTAGCTGAGTCCTCCGAAGAACTCATGAACAAGTATCTGGAAGGCGAGGAACTGACCCTTGAGGAAATCAAGGCCGGTATCCGTCAGCTGACCGTCAACAATGAGGCTTACCCGGTTCTGTGTGGTTCAGCATTCAAGAACCGCGGCGTGCAGCCCATGCTTGACGCTGTTCTGGATTATCTGCCCTCACCGCTGGATGTTCCTGCTATGGTTGGTCACCTGCCCACCGACGAAGAGGCAGAAGTAACCCGCAAGCCCTCAGCAGATGAGCCTTTCGCGGCTCTGGCCTTCAAGGTCGCAGCACACCCCTTCTACGGTCAGCTGACCTACATCCGCGTTTACTCCGGTAAGGCTGCACAGGGCCAGCAGGTTCTGAACGCCACCAAGGGTAAGAAGGAACGTATTGGTAAGCTCTTCCAGATGCACTCCAACAAGGAGAACCCTGTTGAAGAGATCCAGGCAGGCCACATCTACGCAGCTATCGGCCTGAAGGACACCACCACCGGTGACACCCTCTGCGATATTGCTAACCCCGTGGTTCTGGAATCCATGACCTTCCCCGCACCCGTGATCTTCGTGGCCATTGAGCCCAAGACCAAGGGTGACCAGGAGAAGATGTCAACTGCGATTCAGAAGCTTTCTGCAGAAGACCCCACCTTCACTGTTTCACTCAACGAAGAAACCGGCCAGACCGAAATTGGCGGTATGGGCGAGCTCCACCTGGACATCATCGTTGACCGTATGAAGCGTGAATTCAAGGTTGAAGCAAATGTGGGTAAGCCCCAGGTTGCCTACCGCGAAACCATCACCAAGGCTGTCGAGAAGGTTGACTACACCCACAAGAAGCAGACCGGTGGTTCTGGTCAGTTCGCTAAGGTTCAGGTTTCCTTCGAACCCGTTCCCCTGGACGCAGAAGAGCTCTACGAGTTTGATAACGTCGTTACCGGTGGTCGCGTTCCCCGCGAATACATCCCCTCTGTTGATGCCGGTATCCAGGACGCAATGCAGCTGGGTATCTTGGCTGGCTACCCCGTAGTCGGTGTCAAGGCTACTCTGATTGACGGCGCTTACCACGACGTTGACTCATCAGAAATGGCCTTCAAGATTGCTGGCTCAATGGTCTTCAAGGAAGGCGCACGTCGCGCTAACCCGGTTCTGCTTGAACCCCTGATGGCTGTTGAAGTTCGTACCCCGGAAGAGTACATGGGCGACGTGATCGGCGACCTGAACTCACGCCGCGGTCAGATCCAGTCGATGGAAGATGCAGCAGGCGTCAAGATCGTTCACGCTCTTGTTCCGCTGTCAGAAATGTTCGGTTACATCGGTGACCTCCGTTCAAAGACCCAGGGTCGTGCCGTCTTCTCCATGGAGTTCGACAGCTACTCAGAGGTTCCCAAGAACGTCGCTGATGAAATCATTCAGAAGAGCCGCGGCGAATAATTCTCGCCCTGGTACGGCTCGCTTAATGTGAGCCCTACCGCTTTTCAAAAAACCTAATAAATGAACCTCTCTGGGTTTCGCCTGACCGGCCTTATCCGCTATTGTGGTAGCTAGACCGCCTTCTATGGCGGAGTGCGCCGGTATCAAACCCGAGTGCAGGTTCTCAAATCTTCTCTATAGGAGGAAAAACTCTTGGCAAAAGCTAAGTTCGAGCGCTCCAAGCCTCACGTAAACGTCGGTACTATTGGTCACGTTGACCACGGTAAGACTACTCTGACCGCTGCTATCTCTAAGGTTCTTGCAGACAAGTACCCTGACCTGAACGAGAAGCGCGACTTCGGTATGATCGACTCCGCTCCCGAAGAGCGCCAGCGCGGTATTACCATTAACATTGCTCACATCGAGTACCAGACCGAGAAGCGCCACTACGCACACGTTGACGCTCCCGGCCACGCTGACTACGTCAAGAACATGATCACCGGTGCTGCTCAGATGGACGGCGCAATCCTGGTTGTTGCTGCCACCGACGGCCCCATGGCACAGACCCGCGAGCACGTTCTGCTGGCTCGCCAGGTTGGCGTTCCCACCCTGCTTGTTGCTCTCAACAAGTCAGACATGGTTGAAGATGAAGAACTTCTCGACCTGGTTGAGATGGAAGTTCGCGAACTTCTGTCCTCACAGGAATTCGATGGCGACAACGCTCCTGTTGTTCGCGTTTCCGCTCTGAAGGCTCTGGAAGGTGACCCCGAGTGGGTTGCTAAGGTTGAAGAGCTCATGGACGAGGTTGACAACTACATTCCCGACCCCGTACGTGAGAAGGACAAGCCCTTCCTCATGCCCATCGAGGACGTCTTCACCATCACCGGTCGCGGTACCGTTGTTACCGGCCGTGCAGAGCGCGGTACCCTCAAGATCAACTCCGAAGTTGAGATCGTTGGTATCCGCCCCATCCAGAAGACCACCGTTACCGGTATCGAGATGTTCCACAAGCAGCTCGACGAAGCTTGGGCAGGCGAGAACTGTGGTCTGCTGCT
Organism: Rothia sp. CCM 9416; assembly: GCF_048513535.1. Taxonomy (NCBI): domain Bacteria; kingdom Bacillati; phylum Actinomycetota; class Actinomycetes; order Micrococcales; family Micrococcaceae; genus Rothia; species Rothia sp. CCM 9416. The sequence goes on from NZ_JBLXXR010000002.1 coordinate 65,817, forward strand.
TCGCGGTCTCAAGCGCGATGACGTAGAGCGTGGTCAGGTTGTTGTTGCTCCCGGCTCAATCACCCCCCACACCCAGTTCGAGGCTAACGTTTACATCCTTTCCAAGGATGAAGGCGGCCGCCACAACCCCTTCTACTCGAACTACCGTCCTCAGTTCTACTTCCGCACCACCGACGTTACCGGTGTTATCACCCTTCCCGAGGGCACCGAAATGGTTATGCCCGGCGACAACACTGAGATGACCGTTGAGCTCATCCAGGAAATCGCTATGGAAGAGGGCCTGGGCTTCGCAATCCGCGAAGGCGGCCGCACCGTCGGTTCAGGTCGCGTAACCAAGATCATCAAGTAAGTCTGACTTACCCTAAGATCTGCAACTACCCCTAGGGTAGAAGCGCAAGGGCTGGCCCCGCAGAGTAATCTGCGGGGCCAGCCCTTTTACATTGTGTAGCCTTTTGAGTCCTTGCATCTTGGAAACCTCTGATCTCAGGGAGGCTCTTTGAGGGGTGGCTCTAGCAGGGTACCTGTTAACATATGTGGGTCTGAACACTTCAAGAAAGAAAATCTTGCTAAGAATAGATAACTCTGGCATGATTGAGTACGTTGTTCAAGCGTTTGCCCGCTGAAAGTAGCCAGATAGCAGTTCTGATAGATGGTGAAGGCAAACCCAAATATGACCCAATCGATCAGTTCGAGGGAATAGTGCGCGCTTTTTATGCATTGCATGGGCGACACGCCCGAGTTCGGGGGTCGGTGCCTCGGCAGGGTGAGGAACCCGGCAGATGCCGGATTCAGCCTGTTAGAGGCGGCGCGAAAGAAATGAAGATTCATCTCTTTACCTTAAGCGCCATAAAAAGGAGCAACCGCTCCGTTACAGGGAAGTAGACAAGAAAGAGAGTCCGACAGATGGCGGGACAGAAAATCCGCATCCGTCTGAAGTCATACGACCACGAGGTCATTGATTCTTCAGCTCGGAAAATCGTTGAGACAGTTACGCGTGCAGGCGCTACGGTAGTTGGCCCCGTGCCCCTACCCACCGAAAAGAACGTGTACTGCGTTATCCGTTCGCCTCACAAGTACAAGGACAGCCGCGAGCACTTTGAAATGCGCACGCACAAGCGTCTGATCGACGTCGTTGATCCGACCCCCAAGGCTGTTGATGCCCTCATGCGTCTTGACCTTCCGGCAGACGTAAACATCGAAATCAAGCTGTAGAGGATCGCATCTAAATGACTAACAAGTTCGAGCGCCAGGTTAAGGGCCTGCTGGGCACCAAGCTTGGCATGACCCAGGTCTGGGACGAAAACGGCAAATTCGTGCCCGTTACTGTCGTCAAGGCCGATTCAAACGTTGTTACCCAGCTGCGCAAGGCTGAAACCGATGGCTACGAAGCTATCCAGATCGGTTTCGGTGCTATCGAAGCTCGCAAGGTAACCAAGCCCCTCGCCGGTCACTTCGAGAAGGCGGGCGTAACTCCTCGCCGTCACCTCGTTGAACTCCGCACCTCAGACGCTGCAGAATACTCACTCGGTCAGGAACTGACCGTTGAGCTCTTCGAAGCTGGCCAGAAGGTTGACGTAGTAGGCAAGACCAAGGGTAAGGGCTTCGCCGGTGTTATGAAGCGTCACGGCTTCGCAGGTGTAGGTGCATCACACGGTGCCCACAAGAACCACCGTAAGCCCGGCTCAATCGGTGGCGCATCATACCCCGCACGCGTGTTCAAGGGTATGCGCATGGCAGGCCGTATGGGCGCTGCACGCCACACCACCATGAACCTCACTATTCAGGGTGTAGATGCAGAAAACAATGTTCTTTTGATCAAGGGCGCAATCCCCGGTCCTAAGGGCGGCGTTGTTCTGGTTCGCACCGCTGTGAAGGGAGCCTAATACACCATGGCTGTCAAGACCGTAAAGGTAGACCTGCCCGCTGATATCTTCGACGCTCAGGCATCTGTACCCCTGCTTCACCAGGTGGTAGTTGCCCAGCTCGCAGCAGCTCGTCAGGGTACTCACAAGACCAAGAACCGCGGCGAAGTTTCCGGCGCAGGCCGTAAGCCCTTCAAGCAGAAGGGTACCGGCCGTGCACGTCAGGGCTCCATTCGCGCCCCCCACATGACCGGTGGTGGCGTTGTACATGGCCCGACCCCTCGTAGCTACGCTCAGCGGACCCCCAAGAAGATGATTGCAGCTGCCCTGCGCGGCGCTCTCTCCGATCGCGCTCGTCACGATCGCGTTCACGTTGTCGAAACCCTGGTTGAAGGCCCCAAGCCTTCCACTAAGGCAGCTAAGGCAGCAATCGCAGAGATCACCAGCCGCAAGAACGCACTGGTTGTCATCGACCGCAAGGACGACCTGGTAGCACTGTCAGCACGCAACCTGGAGAACGTACACGTTATCTACGCAGATCAGCTGAACACCTACGATGTTCTGATCTCAGATGACGTTATCTTCACCAAGGATGCCTACGACGTATTTGTCGCAGTTGCTTCCAAGGCCAAGAAAGAGGCTGCTAAGTAATGTCTGTTACCACCTCAACTTTCAAGGATCCCCGCGACGTGATTATCGCTCCCGTCGTGTCGGAAAAGAGCTATGGGCAGCTCGACGAAGGTAAGTACACCTTCCTCGTAGACCCCCGCTCCAACAAGCTGGAAATCAAGCAGGCCATCGAGACCATCTTCGATGTCAAGGTTGCTTCCATCAACACCGCCAACCGTGCAGGCAAGCGCAAGCGCACCCGCCACGGTTGGGGTGCTCGTAAGAACACCAAGCGTGCGATTGTAACCCTCAAAGAAGGCGCAATCGACCTCTTCGGCGGTCCGGCAGCATAGGCTCCGGAGACCACTTTAGCGAAGGAAAGAAATATCTAAATGGGTATTCGTAAACACAAGCCGACGACCCCGGGTCGCCGTGGCTCGAGCGTATCAGATTTCGCAGAAATCACCCGCTCAACCCCGGAAAAGTCCCTGGTCCGTCCGCTCCCCAAGAAGGGCGGCCGTAACAACACCGGTCGCATCACCACCCGTCACAAGGGTGGTGGACACAAGCGCCAGTACCGTCTGATCGACTTCCGTCGTCACGACAAGGACGGTGTTGACGCACGCGTTGCACACATCGAGTACGATCCCAACCGTACCGCTCGCATCGCACTGCTCCACTACGTTGATGGCACCAAGCGTTACATCATCGCCCCCAACAAGCTTGCTCAGGGCGACATCGTTGAGTCAGGTCCCGCGGCCGATATTAAGCCCGGCAACAACCTGCCCCTGCGTAACATCCCTGTGGGTACCGTGATCCACGCTGTTGAGCTCCGCCCCGGTGGCGGTGCCAAGATGGGCCGCTCAGCTGGCGCATCTATCCAGCTGGTTGCAAAGGAAGGTAAGTACGCTCAGCTGCGTCTGCCCTCCGGCGAAATCCGCAACGTTGATGTCCGTTGCCGCGCAACCGTTGGTTCGGTTGGTAACGCTGAGCAGTCAAACATCAACTGGGGTAAAGCAGGCCGTAACCGCTGGAAGGGCATCCGCCCGACCGTTCGCGGTGTCGTCATGAACCCCGTTGACCACCCCCACGGTGGTGGTGAGGGTAAGACCTCAGGTGGCCGTCACCCGGTTAACCCCAACGGTAAGCCCGAGGGCCGCACCCGCCGCCCCAACAAGGAAAGCGACAAGCTCATTGTTCGTCGCCGTCGTACTGGCAAGAAGCGCTAAGGAGCCTGAAACATGCCTCGTAGTTTGAAGAAGGGCCCTTTCGTTGATCAGCACCTTTTTGTAAAGGTTGCAGCTCAGAACGAGAAGGGCACCAAGAACGTTATCAAGACTTGGTCCCGCCGCTCGATGATTATTCCCGACATGCTCGGTCATACCATCGCAGTGCACGACGGACGCAAGCACGTACCCGTGTTCATCACTGAGTCCATGGTCGGACACAAGCTCGGCGAGTTTGCACCGACCCGTACTTTCCGTGGCCACGTTAAGGACGACCGCAAGGGCAAGCGTCGCTAAGAACGGGTAACCGTTTTTAGATACGTTTCCCTTTCGGCAATAGACGAAAGAGAGATAGGCAATGGAAGCCAAGGCAACTGCGTCGTACGTACGCGTTACGCCTATGAAGGCACGCCGCGTCATCAACCTTATCCGTGGCAAGCAGGCGGAAGAGGCTCTGGCGATTCTGAAGTTCGCTCCTCAGGGCGCTTCAGAACCGGTATACAAGATCGTTGCATCAGCTGTTGCAAACGCTCGCCAGAAGGCAACCCAGCAGGGTCTGCCCTTCAAGGAAGAGGAGCTGTTCATCAGCGAAGCATACGCGAACGAAGGTCCCACCATGAAGCGATTCCAGCCTCGTGCCCAGGGCCGTGCGTTCCGCATCAACAAGCGCACCAGCCACATCACCGTGGTAGTTGCTACCCCGGAGAAGGAGGAGGGCCGCTAAATGGGTCAGAAAATTAACCCCAACGGTTTCCGACTTGGTATCACCACCAACCACGTTTCAAAGTGGTTCGCTGACTCCAACAAGGAAGGCGAACGCTACGCAGACTACGTTCGCGAAGATGTAAAGATTCGTGAACTCCTGTCAAAGGGTATGGAACGCGCAGGCATCGCAAAGGTTGAGATCGAGCGTACCCGTGACCGTGTTCGTGTGGACATCCACACCGCACGCCCCGGTATCGTTATCGGCCGCCGCGGCGCCGAAGCAGACCGTATCCGTGGCGAGCTCGAGAAGCTCACCGGCAAGCAGATTCAGCTGAACATCCTCGAGGTTGCTAACCCCGATCTGTCAGCTCAGCTGGTTGCCCAGGGCATCGCAGAGCAGCTTGCTTCACGCGTAGCATTCCGCCGCGCAATGAAGAAGGCAATCCAGTCCGCACAGCGTGCAGGTGCTAAGGGTATCCGTATCCAGTGCTCCGGCCGTCTGGGTGGCGCTGAAATGTCACGTTCAGAGTTCTACCGCGAAGGCCGTGTGCCCCTGCACACCCTGCGTGCGAACATCGACTACGGTTTCTTCGAAGCAAAGACCACCTTCGGCCGTATTGGCGTCAAGGTATGGATCTACAAGGGTGACCTCACCGACAAGGAGCTTGCTGCACAGCAGGCTTCTGGTAACCGTCGCGGCAACAACCGTGGTGGCGACCGTCGTCGTGCAGGTGGCCGTGGGCCCCGCCGTGAACGTCGTTCCGACAACGCTTCAGCACCCGCTGAAGCAAAGACTGCAGAAAACGGTGAGGCATAAATGCTAATTCCCCGTCGAGTTAAGTACCGCAAGCAGCATCACCCCAAGCGTTCAGGTATGGCTAAGGGTGGCACCGAGGTAGCGTTCGGTGAGTGGGGCATTCAGGCTCTGACTCCCGCATACGTCACCAACCGTCAGATTGAAGCTGCACGTATTGCAATGACCCGTCACATCAAGCGTGGCGGTAAGGTTTGGATCAATATTTATCCCGACCGTCCGCTAACCAAGAAGCCTGCTGAAACCCGTATGGGTTCCGGTAAGGGTTCACCCGAATGGTGGGTCGCAAACGTAAAGCCCGGTCGAGTTATGTTCGAACTCTCCGGTGTATCCGAAGAAGTGGCTCGCGAAGCTATGCGCCTCGCAATCCACAAGCTCCCGATGAAGGCACGCGTTGTGCGTCGCGAAGGTGGTGAATAGAAATGGCAGTTGGATCAAAGGATCTGAGCATCGACAACCTCGCAGAGCTCTCCAACGAGAATCTGGTAGAGAAGCTGCGTGCGTCGAAGGAGGAGCTATTCAACCTCCGTTTCCAGGCAGCCACTGGTCAGCTTGAAAATCCCGGTCGTATCCGCTCGGTCAAGCGCGACATTGCACGTATTTACACTGTGCTTCGCGAACGCGAGCTCGGTATTCGTCCCGCAACCGAAGGTTAAATCACATGAGTGAAGTAAAGACTGAAGAGCGCGGCTACCGCAAGACTCGCCGCGGCTACGTTGTGTCCGACAAGATGGACAAGACTGTAGTCGTTGAGGTCGAGGACCGCGTGAAGCACGCACTGTACGGCAAGGTTATGCGCCGTAGTTCCAAGATCAAGGCACACGATGAGCAGAACACTGCTGGTATTGGTGACCTGGTTCTCTTGGCTGAGACCCGTCCGCTATCCGCTACCAAGCGCTGGCGCGTCGTGGAGATCATCGAAAAGGCTAAGTAAGCCCTAGAGATGAGTCAGACCTGGTGCTGACTTTTCAAGGTGCCCTTTCCCATTATTATTTGGGGGAGGGCACCTTTTTGCGCCCTGCTTCTGCTTGAAGCCCATGACTCAATAAAGTAAGGTAAGGCTTAGCTTATTATCCCAACCACTTTCTGAGGCTTCACTTTGTTACCCCTTAATAGACGTACTTTTTTTCTGACAACAGGTTTAGCGGCAGCAAGCGGGCTTACCGCCTGCTCACAGGCGGAGACCTCATCGGCCGCTCAGTCTGGTGCCAGCCGGATCGTAGTAGATGTTGAAGGTAATGAGGTCAGGTTGCCTGAGCGCCCTCAGAAAGTAGTGACTCTCTCTGAACCGACCCTAGATGCGGCCTTGGCCTTAGGGGTTATGCCGGCGGGTACAGTTTCAGGCAGGGGGCAGGCAACAGTACCCCACTATCTTCAAGATAAAGCAGCAGATATTAAAATCCTGGGTTCTGTCTCGGAGCTCAACTATGAGGCCATTGGGGCTCTTAAGCCAGATTTGATCTTGGCTGATGGCACCAGTATCAATAACCGGCCCGATGTTCTGGATATTTTAAAGGCCATAGCTCCCTTGGTTTTTTGTGGGTATGCCGGTGGTCCGTGGCAGACCAATCTGGACTTTGTGGCCCAGGCACTGAATCTGCAAGATCGGGGCCAGCAGGTTAAAGATGAATATGCCCAGCTGACACGTTCTTTAGCCCAAGAACTTGCCCCTCAATACTCGGATAAAACCTTTTCTGTAGTTCGCTGGCAGGGGGGCGGGCCCTCTCTGATTCTTAAGGAACTACCGGCCGGTCAGGTGCTTTCAGACCTTAAATTGGCCAGACCTGCTGGTCAGGATCGTTTGGGTAGGGGGCATTCTGAACCTGTATCCCTGGAGAACCTATCTCTCATTGATGCTGACTATATGTTTTTTGGCACCTTGGGTGGTGCCAGCCAAGATAACCCCCACTCCGAGACCGGGGCTGATCGTCAGGGCGCGCAAGTAGCTTTAGAGGCTGCTCAAGAGACATCAGGCTTTACCGATCTCAAAGCCTATCGTCAGGACCATATTATTTTGGTTGACGGCTCGCTATGGACATCAACAGGTGGTCCCTTGCTCATGAAGGGAATTGCTGAGAATATCCGTGAGGTATTACTGACAGATTCTGCCCGGTAGATTCTCAAGGTCCCTAGAAAATAACGAGCGTTAGGTAAGAATTCGTGATGAGTCAAAACTCTCCCAAAGCTATTCGAGGGCGTCGCTACCTAGCCGCGCTTACTCTTTCATCGGGTTTGGTCCTCTGTCCTGCCCTGGTGCAACCCAGTATAGATCCCTCTGGACTAGGCTTAGGTGCTCATGCGCTGGAGGCCAGCCCGCAGGTAGAGGTCACTAGCCCCGAGGGGGCTACAGTCAAAGGGCCAGATTCCATAAAATTTGGGCAGACTATAGAGGTGACCGGTAGCGGCTGGCTACACCCAGAAGGGGGTGGTTCTACCATTACCCTCAAGGCAGACAAGAGGGGTTTGACCCGGGGCGGCAGTGATATCCTCAAAACTTTTACGGCGGAGGACGATGGTAGCTTCAAGCTCACTCTCGACTACCCCAGCCTGGCTAACGGTTTTGATCAAGAGTGGGAGCCAGGCTCTGAGCATATTTTCCATTTTCTGACAGGTTCAGGCAAGGCCGGGGATGCTATGCGAGCCCTGGTACTACCGGTAACCATTGAAGGCGAGCCTGATTCGCCGGCCCCTGCCCCTGATACCAGCCAATGGACCAAGCTAAGCGCCGGTCAGGCCTCGCTGTTCATTAAGCCCTACCAATCTGGTGAAAAAATCCGGGTGCGGGGCCAGGGCTGGGTTAAAGGCCAAGGTCAGGGCGGGTCCGTCGTAGCCCTCAAACTGGCCTCCGGTCAGGATACTTTCTACGAGAGGGCAGATAACAGTGCCCAAAACGCCTATCTGAGAACCCTGGGGCAAGCTGAGCTGGGGGAGGACCGGACTATTTGGGCACTGCTAACAGATGATGCGTCGGTGGCTAATCCTCAAGAGGGCATCTATCTCATCAGTTCAGATGGTTCCTTTGATCTAGAGCTAGAGGTGCCAGAACCCTTGCGCCAGGCCCAAGCTGGGCAGTATCTGGCAGTCCAGACCCTTTCTGGTCGCTTTGCCCCCGGAGATACCCGGCGTTCAGCTCGTTCTGAGCCGGTGCCGGTTAATGGGCTTGCCTCTCAGGAGGGGAAGAAGGATGACCAGGTCACTTGCCAGACCGAGCAGGCCTCACCTTCGGCCCGGCTGGCCCAAAAGACGGTTCAGGCAGGCGGTAGCTTGCACCTGCTGGGGCAGGGCTGGTGTAACCCCCAAGGTAAGGGAGCACCCCGTATAGCGGTTAAGATTGATGATGCCGCTATCTCGCACCGAGATACGGCGATTCATAGCAATAAGACTATCTGGGCGATTATCGAACCTGACCCCAAAACCGGAGAAATTGATACCTGGATTCAGCTTCCTGCCGCTGATGGCAGTGACTCAGAACCGGGACTCTCTGAGGGAGCTCACAGCTTACGGCTCTTGGCAGGTTCGCTTCAAGCTGGTGACATGAGGGTTTCCTACGGTGGAACTGGCACCCTGGACTTTATCGTCGGTAAGTATGCTCCCACCAGAATGCCTGATGTGCTTAGTGAAGAGGAGATTACCTCTAGCCCCCGCAATGAGGTCATGGTTAAGCGAGATGACCTCAAGATTTCTGTGACAGTTCCCCAAGCAGAGCCCGGCCAGTGGGTAAGGGTCAATCCCTACCTGGGTGGTTCGATTCGAGCACGCTGGGGCAGTACATGGCAACAGCTAGATCAAGACAGAAGCATCCACTACTCCATGCCTGAGAGTTTGGCAGCAGGGGATTACAAGTTTGTCGTCCAGAGCGGTGATCAAGAGAGCTTTGGCAAATTGATGGGGTGGGCCAGCCTTAAAGTAGCGCAAGAGTCCCAGGATACTGGTAAGTCAGCTACCTGGAGCAAGGTGCTAGCCGGTGGCAATGCTGTGCAGGCTACTGGACTGAGCAGGGCTAGTGTGGGAACCCAACTTGGTGTCACGAGTCAGGCTGGTGTCTTGGGCAGGGTCCAAAATCCAGCCGCTGGTGGGCTGACAGGCGCTAACAACAGTAGTTCTCAACTGAGCAGGATTGTTCGCGTGGCTCCTGCCCCAGCCCAGGTCAAGCAGGCACCTCAAGACTCTAAAAAACCCGCGCCCTCAGCTTCGGATCGGGTCCTACAGGCCCCCCAATCCGCGAGAGTTGAGCCGGCTCAGGACCCGCTCATTAGCCAAGAGACGGTCGAACCGGGTGCCGATATGTCTCTTTTCAATAATCTGCTCTTGCTCGCTGGCGCGCTCCTTGTGCTTGTTGTGGTCTTGCTACCGCGCAAGAAACAGTAGACCTCCTTGCCTAAAATTTTCGGATAGAAAGACAAAAAACATGCCTCTACAAACCTCCATGAGAAAGCTGCTAGCAGCTACGGTTCTTGGCTCAACTCTTGTTTTCAGTGCCCCTCAGGCCCTGGCCATCCCACCGGGTGGGGCTAGCGCCAATACCCCAGGTACTTCTTCAACGGTTACTCCTGGTAGCCTGCGTGCTGGTGACACTATCAGCTTCACTGTCTCGGGTTTCCCTGCCAACGAGCAAGTCAACGTCAAAATTGATAACGGGGACGCCTGCCCCTCTGACTCCCCTCAGGGGGCCTGCGTGGTTCACCAACTAAAAACGGATTCCCAGGGCAAGGCCTCGGGCTCCTTTGTGCTGTCGCGGGAATTAGCACCCGGCCAACATACCCTACGGTTCCTGGCTACAGAGATTATCTATAACTCCGATGGACAACAAAACGGAACGAGGGGATATTCAAACCAGTCCCCGGCCTTCACCATTGAGAGCGGGGAGCAGGACTCCCAGGGTGGCTCCTCGGGTGGGCAGGCAGCTCCCGGTGATAAGGGGCAGGCAGGTCAAGGCCAGAACTCCGGGGGCCAGAATCAAGGCCAGCAGAATGCGGGCTCTAATAGCGGGACCTCTGGAACCTCCCAGGGGCGAACCGACAGCGGGCAGACAGATGGCAATGGCAGCGGCCAAGAGGATGTTATCTATCAGGATGCTGAGGGCAACCAAATTAGCAAAGAGGAGTATGATGCCCTCATGAAAGAGCAGGAGCAAGGCCAGCCTTCAGCATCGGCTTCGGGTTCTGCCTCCGCTTCGGCTTCAAGCTCCGCTTCTGCTTCGCCTGATCCCTCTGCTTCGGCCAGTTCGGTAGCCCAGGACCAGCCAGCTAGCCAGAAGCAGCAAGAAGGTTCTCTTCCCTGGATCGGCATCATTGGCTTGAGCCTAGCGGCCTTGGTTGCTGGCTTTGTCCTATGGCGTCGTCGCCAGGCCTAAGCATCATCAATGGCCAATTACGCAAAAGCTATCATGGGAGATGTACAGCGGCCGGTCATCGGTAAGCGCTCTGTGTGGTGGTTCCTGTTGTTCTTGACCCTGCTTGGGATCAGTATCGCTTTATCACTTTTTTGGGGCTCGCACCAGCTAGATAGCAGTACTGTCCTCCAGGTGCTTGGGGGGCAGGGCCCAGATCAAGCTCAGAAGATTATTTGGGAACAGCGCATCCCCCGCACGGGCCTAGCCCTGGTCTGCGGAGCTGCTTTGGCTCTAGCCGGGTCCTTGATGCAGTCTTTGACTCGTAACCCCTTGGCAGAACCGGGCCTACTGGGCATCAACGCGGGAGCTTCGGTTGCCGTTGTCCTTTCTGTGGTTTTATGGGGAGCTGCCGGTATATATAGGTATATGGGAGCCGCTCTGGTGGGGGCCTGCCTGGCTACCTTAGCTGTTTATCTGCTGGGGCGGGGGGCTCGGTCCTCCATTATCAGACTGGCGCTGGCAGGGGTGGCTTTATCGGCTGCTCTGAGTGCTCTTAATCAGGCCCTGATCCTATCTAACCAAGAAGCCTATGACGAGTTTAGATTCTGGGTTGCCGGTTCTCTTCAGGGGCGGGGGAGCGATATATTCTTAGCGCTCAGTCCTTTGCTGGGCCTGGGTTTTCTCCTTGCTTTCTGGGTTACCCCGGCTATCAATGCACTGGCTATGGGTGAGGAGAGCGCTATATCTTTGGGGGTCAACCTGAAGAAAACTTATTTCCTGACTCTGGTTGTTGTGACACTGCTGGCAGGTTTGGTGACGGCTGCTATTGGTCCTATAGCTTTTGTCGGTCTAGCCGTTCCCTATATGGTGAGATATTTCGTAGGTAATGATCTTCGGTGGGTTAACTTAGGCTCCATGATTTTGGGTCCCTGCTGGCTTCTGAGTGCAGATGTTCTGGCTCGCCTGATCTTCGCGCCCCAGGAGACCCATGTGGGCATCATAGCTACCCTGGTCGGGGCCCCCTTTTTTGTGATCATGATGAGCCGCCGTAAAGAGGTGGTCCTATGAGTCTGACCCAGCAACGCGGTCTACATATCAGCAGAGCGCGGGATCTGGCGGGCAGGCCGGTCCTGGCCGTATCTGGCCTGATGAACTTTCAGCTGCCCCTGCGGCTGGCTTTCTACAACCTCTGCCTCTACCTACTGATTCTCGCCCTTGGCCTTTGGGCTTTGACTCAGGGAGATTATGACCTGTCTCCCGCTCAGGTTCTTCAGGCCCTCAAAGGTGGTTCTGATGATGCCTTAGCTAGCTATTTTGTGAGAGAAGTAAGAGCTCCCCGAATTGTTGCTGCTCTCTTAGTAGGCCTAGCCCTGGGAGTTTCCGGCGCTATCTTTCAGATTATTTCCGGTAACTCGCTGGGCTCCCCAGATATCATTGGTTTTACCTATGGTGCGGCTACAGGCGCACTGATCAACATCATTATTTTTGATGCTGGCCCCTTAGGGATAGCCTGTGGCGCTATTAGCGGTGGCTTGGTCAGCTCTCTCATCGTTTGGTTTTTGACACGTCAAACAGGGCTTCGCGGTACCCGTCTGGTCTTGATTGGGCTGGGTTTAGGGGCCACTCTTTCGGCCTTGAATGCTCTCTTGGTGGTAGGGGCCTCCCTCACTCAGGCTCAAACTGCTGCCTCATGGATGGCGGGGAGCCTCAACACCATGAATTGGGGAAAAATCAGTTTCTTGGCTCTGGGACTGGTCATTTTGCTTCCCCTGAGCTGGAGCCTGAGCAGGCCCCTGGGCTCTCTTACCTTTGGCGGGCAGATTGCGGTAGGGCTGGGTGTTCCTCTGACAAAGGTCAGGGTTACAGCACTTTTCGTAGGAGTTTTGCTTGTCTCCCTTGCTACGGCAGTGACCGGTCCTTTGGCTTTTGTGGCCTTGGCTGCACCGCATCTGGCCCGAAAAATTACTAGAGTCCAGGGTGCCGGGCTGGCAAGTGCAGCAGCTACTGGGGCTTGCCTGGTACTCCTATCGGATCTTATCGGTCAATACGCCTTCAGGGCCCCTCTACAGGTGGGGGTCGTTACCGGTGCCTTAGGCGGTATATATTTGGTCTACCTGATTGCTATGGAAGGAAAGCGCTGATGGTGCTAGCTCAGCCCGAATCGAGACTTCAGGCTCGGGACCTCTGCCTTGGCTACGGGGCTCAGGCTGTTCTTGAAGGTGTGGACTTGGATGTTCTCGAAGGAGAGCTTACGGTCATTCTTGGCCCTAATGCCTGCGGAAAATCTACCCTTCTCAAAGCACTGTCAAGAGTATTGATACCTCAAGGAGGGCGGGTTCTCTTAGACCAGGAACTGATGCAATCGCTCAAATCGAAAGATATTGCCCGGGTTCTAGCTATGTTGCCGCAAACACCGGATATTCCTGCAGGTGCGACTGTTGCGGATATTGTGGCTAGGGGCCGTTACCCCCACCAGGGTTTTCTGAAAACCTGGTCCGCTCAAGACCAAGAAATATGTACTCAAGCTATGGCCTCAGCTCAGGTTTTAGATTTGGCTGAGCGCAGTATCGAAGAGCTTTCTGGGGGGCAACGCCAGCGGGTCTGGATTGCTATGACCCTGGCGCAGCAGACCCCCCTGGTTCTCCTCGATGAGCCAACTACCTATCTTGATATCACCCATCAAATAGAAGTGCTTAATCTGACTCGGGAACTGTACCGGCAGGGGAGTACTGTGGTGGTGGTTCTTCACGACCTTAATCTAGCTTTTCGGTACGCTACACACGTAGTCTTGATGCGTTCCGGTAAAATTCTTGCCCAAGGGGACCCTCGCCAGATTGTGACTGAGAGCCTTATCAAAGAAGTGTACGGTCTAGATTCCCTGGTCATTGAAGACCCCTGCTCCGGTACGCCCCTGGTTATTCCTACCTTCTCTCAGGGGGCCTAGCCCATGAAGAGTCACCCCACTCCGCCCAAGATACCCCGTCCTCTGCCAGCACCGCGGGTCAGCTCGCCCTTGCTAGGTGCCCTCCTGGACCGGTTAGGGCCAGCAGATACTGCAAGCCTGAATCATGAGCTTGAAGCGCTGACGGCTCAAGGAACACCTCTGGTAGAGACACCTCCTGCCGAAGCCACAGCAGCTGATGAACAGATAGTTACCTTCCTGTACAAGCACCCTTCTGCTCAGCGAGTGCTGATCTTTATCAATCGCTTGACCGATGAACGGAATCTAGCTGATTCTCTGATGGAACCGGTGGGCCAGTCATCATACTTTGCCATTAGCTTTCGTATGAAGAAGGATTGGCGGGCCTCCTATTGTTTTATCGTTCAGGAGCTTGATCGTGCAGCTCCTTGGGAAGCTGCTTTCAATCAGTGGCAGCTCCGGCAGGCTCTGGATGAAGGGGTTACTGATCCCCACAACCCCCTACGCTGTCTAAATAGTCGTGGCCGGGAACTCTCGGTTGTACAACTAGAGCAGGCGCCCTTACAACCCTACCTCTCTGACTCCCAGCCGCATGAGTCTGCCTGGTTGAGGACCAGTGGAGGCCGTCAATATTTTATATGTAGGTTGGGCCAACTTGAGCCTGGATCGCCTATTGTCTGCCTTCTGGATGGGGAACAATGGTTGTCTATGGGGCTTAAGGGAATGCTGATGGCAGCCCACCAGGATAAGTACCTGCCCTCCTGCCTGTTCATTTTTGTCCACTCAGGGGGGCGGGAGCAACGTTGGCAAGAGCAGGCCGGTGATTTCCCATTTGCTGACTTCCTGGCTGATGAGTTACTTGTTGAGGCACTTGAAGGCACAGCACAGAAACTGGGGGAGCAAGAGGTTGTCGTGGTGGGCCAGTCCCTAGGTGGCCTTTCTGCGCTTTTGGCGGTACTTAAACGCCCTGATGTTTTCACTGCGGCATGCGCCCAGTCGGCCTCGCTCTGGCAGGAGATAGCCTTTAGCCAGCTGGAGGATGCCAGTCAAGACCAAGCCCTTTCTCCTAGACATCGCTTATTCCTGGAGGTGGGGGAGCAAGAGTGGGTGCTATTACCAGCCCACGAACGTTTTGTCACTCGTGCCCGTGAACTGGGTGTCATGGTGGACTATCAGACCTATAACGGAGGGCATGATTATGCCTGCTGGCGAGGTTCGCTGATCCCGGCTTTGCGCCGCCTGCTCCATGAAGGGTTGAAATAGTACAGTATTTTCTTTCCTAATTCAATCAGGATTAAAAGGTTACCCTGATTTTTAAATCAGGTTGAAATAAGTTAGAAATTAGGTAATCCTTAATTGGGGCTCGACGGGTGAAGAATGCCAAACTCGATGCCCTGTCAATGCACAGTACATGAGGCCTCCGGCCTTAGTCTCCTAAGGAGAAAATCTTATGAACAGCCCCCACCCCAAGCGCACCCTAAGCTCAGCTCTGGTTGGAGTGTGCGCCCTGAGCCTTTTGGGCTCTTCCTTTATGGTGCCCGCACAGGCAGCCGATGCCCCCGCCCGTGATATCAGCGTACAGGCCCAGCAAACCGCCGGTATCCCCGGTCAGTACCAGGCATCCTACTCCGCCAAGAACAACAAGATGTGGGTCACCGGCTCATTCGGCCGTAATATGACCGTTTCATCTTTGGCGCGAGTCAATCCTGAAACCATGAAAATTGAAGCAGTCGCAGAGCTTCCGACCGTCCGCTTTGGTAGCGGTAAGAGCTCAGGCTACAGCTACATGGGCGTTTACGGCGTAGCGGTAGACGATGCCAACAACAAGGTTTGGGTAACCAATACTCGTAACGACTCGATTTCTGTCTACGACCAGGACAGCATGGAGCTGGTCTGGACCAGCTACGACTACTTTGCGACCGACACTGACGTTGAGCACCCCCGGTCAATCATTATTGATAACAAGCGCAATAAGGCCTATGTCACCGGTCGCTACAATGTTTGGTCGATTGATTTGACCTCACACGAGGTCAAGAACCTGGCCATCAAGCCAGAAAGTGATGTCCGCGTTCTGACCATGAACCCCACCATCGATGAGACGACCGGTAAGCTCTACGTTCCTGAGCGCTCTAGCGGTACTGTTCAGATTGTAGACCTGGACACTTTCAGCCTGGAATCTGAATTTACTGTTCACGCAGATGACCCTGCAGCAGACACCCTGCCTTCAGCGGTTGCTATCGATCACTCTCTGAATGAAATCTTCATCTCCTCCCAGGGCAAGGACGGCGCTAACTCTGGCGTGACTGTTTACGATCTAAACACTCACGAATACAAGAAGAGCATCCCCTTCGGCACTCGTTCACTGGGTATTGTCAACGACGAGGACCGTGACCTGGTCTACGTAGCTGACTTCGGTCAGGGATCAGTGGGTGTTATTGACGCGGCCGCCGGTCAGCTGGTTGCCGAAGTTAACACCGGTGACTCCAAGACTAACGACCTAGCTATGGCTGCCGACGGTTCTGTCTTCGCCGTTGATAAGAACCCCTACAAGACCGGCCTGAGCGTTCCTTTTGCTCTTGACTTCGCTACCGGCCAGAATGCCCCCGGCACAACCACTCTTTCCAAGGGTAAGCAAGTCGACATTGAGGTCAACTCCTTTACTCGCCTGACTGTTGACGCCAAGGATGCCA
This sequence comes from Rothia sp. CCM 9416, assembly GCF_048513535.1. Lineage (NCBI taxonomy): Bacteria > Bacillati > Actinomycetota > Actinomycetes > Micrococcales > Micrococcaceae > Rothia > Rothia sp. CCM 9416. The sequence goes on from NZ_JBLXXR010000002.1 coordinate 81,975, forward strand.
CACTGCCCGAGGCAGAAAAGTCAACTGAGACCACCGACGGTGTCACCGTAACCGGTGTTAAGGCTGTACAGGAAGGCCAGGCTCTAGAATTTAGTGGAACCGGTTGGACCACCGAAGACGGCAAGGGGTCTGTCATTGTTGCAAAGCTGGATGACGGTGGTGTCAGCGTCAATGAGCCGGTCAAGAACCCCGTAACCGGTGACCCCATCAAGAACAAGACCGTCTACGGTGCAGTTGCCGCAGATGAGCAGGGTAATTGGACTCTCACCATGCCCTTCCCCACTCAGGACAATTCAAGTGTTGAGCCTCAGGAATGGGCAGCTGGCACTGAGCACAACGTGCGCTTCCTGACCGGGTCAATGGCCAAGAATGACAAGCGGCGTTCCGTTGGCTTCAAGTTTACTGTTGCAGCACCGCAGGCTACTACCCCTGTCAGCCCCAAGAAGATCGACCCTGCCCAGGTGGATTTCCAGGGCTACCCTGAGCTGACTAAGACCACAGATCAAGACTTCGTCACTGTGAGCTTCAAGGACGTGCCGGATTCCCTCATGTTCCAGCAGGAGATTATGTGGGTTGCTGAGCACGGTGTTGCCAAGGGCTGGCCTGATAATACCTATAGGCCTTTTGAAAACATCGAACGTGGAGCTATGGCAGCCTACATGTACCGCCTGGCTGGCTCACCCCGCTACCACGCACCCGAGGTATCACCCTTTAGCGATGTTTCCACCGACCACCCCTTCTACAAGGAGATCGCCTGGTTGCAGCAGGCCGGAATAACCACCGGCTGGCCCGATGGGACCTTCCGTCCTAGTGAAAGCATCAACCGTGATGCTATGGCCGCTTTCTTCTACCGGGCTGCTGGTTCACCCGACTACACCCCCTCAGGTGATGGTGCCTTCAAGGATGTCCAGTCAAGCACTGCATTCTACAAGGAGATTTCCTGGCTCAAGGACCAGGGTATTACCACCGGCTGGCCCGATGAGACCTTCCGCCCGCTGACCCCCATCAAGCGCGATGCTATGGCAGCTTTCGTCTACCGCTACCAGGACAAGCTAGATGTGGAAGCATCTGCTAAGTAGTAGACACTTGCTCTAAGGCAGGACTCCTTACACTTCTGGCCCCTCCACATCCCGGTGGAGGGGCCAGAAGTTTTAGAGGCAGCTATCAAGGGTAGCCAGGGAGCAAAGAGGGCCCTGCCCCGAATCTATGCTTATCATGTCCAGTCCGGGCGGTTGCTGGTCAGGATATTCCCAGCCTAGGTAGTCTAGGCTCAGAGAACGGGCCAGGCCCTGCCCCCGGGCTTTGAGGTAGGCTTCCTTCCTGGTCCACAGCCAGGTTAATCTTTCGGTGAGTTCGGCCTCGGAAAGGTCCCCCAGCTCTTCCTTTTCTGCGGGGTGTAAATAGGGTAGGAGCCAGTCACCTGCTCTGCTAGTGGCCAGACATTCCAGATCTACTCCGACAGGGGTGTGGGCCTGCCGAGCTAGGGCAATGGCAAGCCACTGGTTGCTGTGAGAGAGTGAAAAGCTAGCTCCGGGGCACAGGGGCTTGCCCCAGGGGCCATAGCTAATCTCTACCTGACCGGGGCTTAGGCCCAAAGGCTGACAAAGGCTAAGCCGCAGGAGTATCCGGGTGAGCGCCCAGTGCTTGCCACGACAGCCCTGGGGGTCTAAAAGGTCCAGTCTGCTGGCTTTTTCCTGTTCGGCCTGTGCCAATGAAGTCCAAAAGCTTTCCAGGCTGGGGTGGTTGGCGGCGCACCAAAAATCAAGCCGGTAGATACTGACCTGGGCCCTGGTGAAGTGATAGCTCCGGTAGGGCTTAAGAGGAAAAGGTCGCAAGAGATGGCACCTAGTCTGGTGGGCTAAAAACAGACCTTGTGGCGGACAAACCAGCGCCTAGCTCTTGGCCGCGGGCACACTGGCCTTGAGGGCCGCAAGAACCGTTTGCATTTTTGCCTGGGTCTCGGCTAGTTCTTTGGCAGGATCAGAGCCGGAGACAATACCGGCTCCAGCAAAAACATTAACCTTAGACGAGACTCTTTGCAGGCAACGAAGCACCAGCGACCAGCGCCCGTTACCCTGACTATCTGCCCAGCCCACAATCCCACTGTAGTAGCCTCTTGGGTAAGACTCCAGCTGGCTAATGCGGTGCTGAGCGAGAGCTTGGGGAGCACCACAAACTGCTGGGGTTGGGTGAAGTGAAGCTGCTAGATCTAGCGAGCTAATACCTGGAGGGACCTGAGCCCTAATAGGAGTACCAAGGTGCCACATTGAATCCGTAGACATGACCTCAGGGCCACTGGGCCTAGAAATCTCTATTCCATCATAAAGCTCAAGTTGCTTGAGGATGTGCTCCACTACCAGGGAATGTTCAAAGAGGTCCTTGGGGGAGTGGAGCAAAATCTTTTGAGCCTCTTGCAGATCTTTGGCCTGATGGGCTGCAATTGATCCAGCCAAGGGATGGGTAGTGAAACTTCCCGAGTGTAAATCGACCAGGACTTCTGGGGAAGCACCAATCCATGTTTCATGGCCTGATAGGGGGACACGGAAGACGTCGGCGTGAGGATTGTTCCGGTTCAAACGGTCAAAGACAAGGTGATCGAATGCCGCTATATTCTCTGGGGCAGTAGCTAGGTCGAGGGTTTTTTTCCAGGAAAGAACAATCTTTTGATAATCTCCTGAGCTAATCTCGGTCAGTGCTTCCTCTACAGCCTGCCGGAAGCTCAGAGCACTTGCCCTATTAATCTGGTTGTCATCCTCAGTGGCAATTATGAAATCCAGGTCTGGCTCAGGAACAGATACAGTTTTCTGGTGGGGAGTAAAGGAATAATCTGTGCTGTGAATGAGGGTGGAGGGGCTTTTCGGATCAAAGGGAATGATGCCGCAAATGATTGCGTCCTGATCACCGTAGGTAGAGAAAAGATCATCTAATGAACATTGAGCCAGGGGTAGGCTAAGGCAGGTACCTGATGGGACGCTGAGATGTTTACCTTGGCTTACAAAGTCGAAGAGCGGGAGCTTATTTTTAGCATTCATCGTTGTGTAGCACCTCCATCGGCGGTCAACTCGGCAAGTGTGATGTGGGAGGAAGCTGATGAGAGTAAAAAGTGTACTACTGAAGCGATTTCCTCGGGCCGAGCAATTTTTTTGAGAGGAATGCCATTTCTATAATGCTCTGGTGAACCAGCAATTGTTTCTTGACTCAAATCCTGTCCCTGCCATATGGGCTCTAGCATGGGTGTGAGTGTTGTTCCAGGGCATATGACATTCGCCCGGATGCCGTACTGGCCGATTTCTAGGCCCAGAGAACGGGTGTAATGGGAGGCAAAAGCCTTGCTGGCCCCATAGGCGCTAAAGAGGGATCGTGGGCCGGTAGCTGCATTGGAGGCAAGCGTTACGATTGAGCGCTGTCGATAGAGACTGGGATCCTGATTGTCAGCTACCATGTGGCGGGCTGCCGCATTAGAGGTGTTGAAGACTCCTAGAGCATTGACAGCTAGAACTTTTTCAAGGTCTTGTGCACTACATTCTAAGGCCGGCCCATGGTGAAGCAACCCTGCGGCATTGACCAATCCCAGGATGGTGTAGCTTTCGTTGATCTGAGAAAATATTTTATCAATGCTTTCAGCCTGGGATACATCTGCCTGAATTGTGATAACTCCAGCGCCCTCAGATAGTTTTTTATCTCCTGCCTCCAGGCTAAGCCCTATGAGTGTGCAGTCCTTAAACTCGGGGCTTTGGGCGAGTATATCTAGGGTGGCAGATCCTATTCCTCCACTAGAACCAGTCACGATGATGCAGGGCGGACGAGATGATTGGGCAGTCATAGCGGTTCTTACGAAGTCCTTAGGTAGGGTCGGGTGGGGGCTGTGGTCAGCTCTTGAGAATTCTTGCGCTCTGGATGGTTTGCCCACACCGCTGAGCTACGTAGGAGAGGGCCATCTGGTGCTCTTCCCGGGAGAAATCAGCTTGGGCATCGCCGATAAAGAAGACCTTGTAGCCCTTCATGAAGGCTGTAAGCGCTGTTGTGAGGCACCCGATATGTGAGTATATCCCGGTAATCCAGAGTTGATCTTTGCCGTAGTTGCGCAGCCGATGATCAAGGTCGGTTCGGTAGAAGGCACAGTAGCGCCACTTGGTCAGCACCGTATCCTCTGGTCTTGGGGCTAACTGCTGGATGATCTGTGCTCCCTGGGCAGATTGCATGCCTGAACCCCAAAAATCATTGAGTAACTGCCTATCTTGGGGTTGCTGAGCGGGGGGCTGAGCGGTGTATATCAGGGGCATATCTTCTTGCCGGGCAAACTGGCTGAGTAGGTCAATGTTGCCAATTGCCCGCTTAATTTGGCTTTCAGGGTGGGGATCGAAAGCATCCACGAAGTGGTTCTGCATATCGTGAACCAGCAAGGCTGCTCGGCTGGGGTCGGGGAGCCATTCTGTGCTGTTGGTTGGAAAGGCATCAGTATCGAGCGTATAGCTGGCGATCCTGGGAAGCATATTTAGGCTATCCTAATTCTCTGATAAGGCAAACATGATATTTTTATGAAGACCACCTTAAAATTAGCTGATATATGCCTTGCTTGCAAACAAGGTTGCCCTGGTATTCTTGCTAAGGTTAGGGAAGGCTGAGCTGTAGCGTAATCTGCGGCTATCAGTTCCTGAGCTAGTCAGATCTAGCTAGGATAAACCAATGAACTGTTTGGGATGAGAGTGTATGAGCCATAGAGACCTTGCTAGCCCCTTTGATGAGCTCAAGCCGGTTACTAGGAGCCCCCTAGAATTCCAGGGTTTTGTCCCCGAGGAGCGTCTCAAGGACTATTACCTCAAAGGCTACTATCAGCCTCAAACCATAGCTCAGTTCCTGCAAGAGAGCCTGAGTAAGTACGCTGATCAGCCCGCGGCCATTGGTCTAACTCATCAGAGTCAGGGTGAGGGCTCCGGCTCCCAGGAACAAAAATGGACCTACAAGCAGTTGGCCGCACAAGCGGAGCTAGCCGCTCAGCGTCTGCAGTCTCTGGGGGCTAGAAAGGGCGATAGGGTTCTGCTGCAACTTCCGAACTGTCTGGAGTTTCTCTCCTACATGGTGGGTTCTTTTCAGCTGGGTCTTGTCCCTGTTTTCTGCCTTCCTAAGCACAGGGAACGCGAGCTAGAGCATTTTGCGCGACAGGTGGATCCTGCCATCCATATCTTCGCCCAGGGCGCCGAAAACTGCGACTATTGGTCCCTTTACCGGGCATACTCGCAGCGCATGCTAGAAGCAGATCTAAGGCCCCCTCTGGCCTTGGACATTACCGAGCCGGGGCAAGGACTTGAGCCCCAGGCGGGGTTGCCTGGGTGTCCAGATGCAGAGGAGACAGCGGATAAGTGCGCGAAACCCTGGGAATCGGTAGCGCTCTTTCAGCTTTCGGGGGGCACTACCGGCAGGTCCAAGATGATTCCCCGAACCCATATGGACTACCTCTACTCCGTGCGAGAGTCAGCCCATATTTGCCAGCTAAGTCCCCAGACCAAAATGCTGGTTGTTCTACCAGCTGCCCACAATTTCACTATGAGTTCGCCAGGCATACTGGGGGTTTTATACTCGGGCGGAACCCTTATTATGGCCGGTGATCCCAGCCCTCAAACCGCATTTGGCCTGATTCAGCGGCACGGTGCAACCATGGCCTCTCTGGTCCCGGCACTTGCCAGGGCTTGGGCTTTACTGGCTGAAAGAGGTGGGCTGTCCTTTCCAAGCCTAGAGTTGGTTCAGGTCGGTGGGGCAAAATTTAGCCCCAGCGCTGCCCGCCATCTGGTTGAGGTTCTGGGTGTCAAACTGCAACAAGTCTTTGGCATGGCTGAAGGTCTAGTCAATTACACGCGTTTGGATGATCCCCTGGAGATAGTATTGACCACCCAGGGAAGACCAATCAGCCCCGATGACGAGATTCTGATCCTTGATGACCAGGACAAGATCCTTCCAGCAGGTCAAGCCGGGCACCTTCTAACTAGAGGTCCCTACACGATTGGTGCCTACTACCGGGAGGAAAAAGCCAATAGGGAGAGTTTTACCGATCAGGGCTTCTACAGGACTGGTGACCTGGTAGTAGCCCACCCGAGCGGCCATCTAGAGGTAGTGGGCAGAGCTAAAGATCAGATAAATCGCGCCGGCGAAAAAATCTCGGTTGATGAGATCGAAGATTTTGCCTTGCAGCTCCCTGCAGTCCAGGATGCAGTAGCAGTTGGGCTACCTGATCCAGATGTTGGTGAGCGTATCTGTTTAGTGCTCTTGGCAGGCGACCTCAAGGCTTTCGGGCCCAGCCCCCTAGATTATGTTCGTCGTGCCTACCGTCAAGCGGGTTTTGCTACCTATAAGTTGCCTGAGAGGGTTGAGCTTCTGAGCCAATTCCCCTTGACCAAGGTGGGAAAGATTTCCCGCAAGGAACTTAGAGAGCGCATCGGAAAAATCATCAGTAGCCCCCAGTAAAAACAGTTACCGGAGCAAAACAGGAAGAGGGAAATTTGCTAGTTGGCCAAGAGGTGCTCTGCCCAGGTAAGGGTCCTCGTGCCCACCTCCTCTGAGCGCCAATAGAGTTCCCGGCCTTCCTGCGCCCTTGAAATATTAACAGCTAATCATAGAAAGGTTACCCTCATGACCCAAGAAGAACTCCTGGAACTGCTCCACAAGCAGATGGGAGACAAGCTAAATCAGGCAAGTATCAAAGAACAGCCGCAGGCAGACCTCTTGGAGGCCGGTTTGGACTCTATGGGGGTCTTTTTCCTGCTCGATGACCTGGCCCAAAAGGGGTACCAGCTTGAATTTACCGACTTTATAGCTCAGCCAACCTTGGCTTACCTCATGGAGGCGACGCAGGGTGAGAGCTGAGCGGTGGCATGACCTACCTGCCTCAATGGTCGGCATCTACTGCGCCACGGCGGCAGAACCGCAGAATCCCAGATACAACACCGCTGAGCTCATTGAAATCAGTGGTAGCTTGGACTACCAGGTTTTGGAAGCAGCCCTGCATGATGCTTATTCTGAACATGAGGCTATAGGGGCAGAGTTTTGCCAGGAAGAGATAAAACAAGCCCCCCAGGGTTTAAAAAGTAAACAGGGCACTCCTCAGTGGAGACCGCGGACAACACCTGAGGACCAAGAGCAGAGAGAGCTTATAGAGCGCTGCCGCTTACCAGAACAGCAGAATCAGTTTGAGGCAGTCAGCCAGTGGTGTTATCAGCGAGCTCAGCAACCCCTAGACGTGTTTAACGGTAAGGGGGTAGATGCTGTACTCATCGAGATGGGTCAGAGAACCTGGCTCTACCACGCAGCCCATCACCTGATAGCTGACGGCTATGCTGTGCACACACTTTTGGGCCGCTGGGCCCAACTGTACCGGGAAGGTCTGCATGGGCAGAGCACAGTCGGTAAGCGCTCATCGCTAGCGGAATTGGCTATTCAGAGCCAAGAACAAGCTGATCGGGCACTCCAAGATAGGCAGGCCTGGATCAAGAAACTGGCAGAAGAGGATCTCAGCGCCGATACCTCAGTTGCCCAGGCCACGGCACCGGCAAGCTTCAGGCCTTACCGCTCACGCCACACTGTCAGCCAGCAGCTCCAGGCTAGCCTCCTTAAAGCCAGTAAGGATTTCGGGGTGGGTTGGTCTCAGCTACTGACCGCTGCTTTAGGCTCTTATCTAGCCAGGGCAGCTCGGAGCGAGGTGAGCCGCCTTGCGGTGCCTCTGATGAACCGTACTCTTGCCGGTTCCAAGGCTAGCGCGCTTACCCTTTGTAGTGCTGTCAACCTCCTGCCTCTTGCGGTCCCAGCGAGCGGTGATGTTAAGGAGCATGCCCAGAAAGTTGCTCAGGAAATGGCCTTTGCCCAGGGGCACCCCCTGGCACGCTATGAGGACCTGGAAAGAATAACTGCTAGTAGGGGTCGTCTGACCGGGGCTCAGATTAATATTGTTCCTTTTGAATCAGCGCTCGATTTTGGTGGTGGCACCACAGGCCGGATCCATAATCTGCTTGCAGGGCCGGTTGAGAATATAACTGTCTGCCTAAGGGGAATGCCAAGACCCGGGGCGGACTTAAGCCTGGAAGTAGACTGTAACCCAGCTCTCTACAGCCTAGAAGAAAGTCACTTGCATGGTGAGCGTATCCTTAGCTGGCTTGAACAGTACGCTCAGCTGTGTGGGCGTGGAGGTGAGCTCGATCAATTAAAGCAGGCAACGGCCAGTGAAAGAACTGCCCTGGAAGAGTTTAACAGGACCGCCCATGACGTGAACTACCAGCCCTTGGCTGCCCGTTTTCTTGAATTTAGCCGGCGACAGCCAGAAGATTTTGCGGTCATTGAGGCGGCCCCCTATGATTCCTACGGCTCCTCTGAGACCGAATTTGGTCACCGTACTTTGACCTACCAGCAGCTAGCGGACCTGAGCCTTCGCTACGCAGGGGCTCTCCAAAGCTACGGTGTCAGCAGGCAGGATACCGTTGGCTTGCGGGTTGAGCGTGGCCTGGAGCAGTTCATCTTGCTTTATGCTCTCTTGCATCTGGGGGCAGTTTACCTCCCCCTGGACCCGGCCCTACCCGCTGGTAGGATTAGCTCCATGTGCCAGGACGCCCAAGCCAGTCTTATCTGCCAGGGACCTGGTGTGGCCCCTTTGGAAGGGCAAATGGTACCTGAGCTGGTGAGCTGGCAAGAGCTCACCGAACGAGCAGTAGCTTTAGGCCCGGAAGAACTGATAGAGGCAGGGGCGGGCAGTAGCCTTCAAGCTCATGAAAATATTTACGCCCTCTTTACCTCTGGCTCTACCGGCCGCCCCAAGGGAGTCATCACCAGCGCGGGAGCTCTAGCCAACCGGCTTGCCTGGCAACAAGACCTGCTCAGGCTGGAGAAAGGTGAGCGGGTACTGCATAAGACCCCAATCTCTTTTGACGTGCATATCTGGGAACTCTATTGGCCTCTGACTCAGGGGGCCACCGTAGTGGTTGCTGCCCCTGGCGGGCATAGAGACCCCCAGTACCTAGCCGATATCTTGGAGCAAGGCGGTGCCGACCTTGTGCATTTTGTTCCCAGCATGCTAGCAGCCTATCTGGATTCTCTGGCACTCCTGGATAGCCCTCAAGCCGGCAAGCAAGGCCCTAGAGCTTTTATTTGCTCTGGTGAGCAGCTCCCCGCTTCAAGTGTCCTGCAGGTTCATAGGCGTTATCAGGCTCCGGTCCATAACTTTTACGGCCCGACCGAAGCAGCTATTGATGTGACAGCTTTTTCTGCTTTGCCCGGGAGTTCATACAGCCAGGTGCCTATTGGCAGACCGGTGTGGAATACCGGCCTCTCTATCCGCGACCTGGCCGGGCAAGAGTGCCCCCCCGGGGTAGTGGGGGAATTGCACCTGCACGGTGTGCAGGTGGCAAGCGGCTATCTGCAAAGACCGGAGCTAAGTCAGGCCTCTTTCTACCTGGACTGCGCCGGAGAGCCTTCCTACCGCACCGGAGACCTTGCCTACTGGGATAGCCAGGGCAATGTTTACTACCGGGGCAGGGCAGATAACCAGGTCAAGATCAGGGGCCAACGGGTGGATCTAGGCGAGATTGAGACGGTGCTGGCAGGACAACCGAATGTCTCTAATGTTGCTGTTCTCTACCTCCCCGAACGCCTTGATACCCTGGTGGCTTTTGTGGAACTGAGGCAGGGGTGCACGGATACCAACCCTGCTGATTACGCGACCTACACCGGCCAAGAGCTCCCCGATTATATGATTCCCAACCAGTGGATCTTTGGCCAAGAATTGCCTTTGACCCCTAACGGCAAGATAGATCGTAAATCCCTGCGAAACTATTACCTTGAGCAGGCCGAGCACGATCAGCCGTCACCGACGATTAGTCATCAGGTCAAGAGCCTTCTGGAGGAAGAAATCTGCGCTATTTATAGCACCCTACTGGGCTTCCAGGCTGGCCCCGATACTGATTTTTTTGCGCAGGGCGGTAATTCACTAGCAGCCTTAAACCTCTTGGCAAGCCTTGAGCGGCAGACAGGGAAGAAAGGCTCATTCTCGCAAATCTTTACAAACCCCACCCCCCGCCTACTTGCCCAAGCCTTGGAGAGCAACGAAGCTGATGACTTCGTACCGCTTTTGAGCCTACGTCAGAGCCAGGACAGAGAGCAGAAAAACCATATTGTTTTTGTCCCCCCGGCTGGCGGGCTGGGCTGGTGCTATCACACCTACCTGCCCTATCTACCTGCCCGGAAGCCAATCTGGGCCCTGCAAGCAGCGGCCTACAGAGACCCGCAGGCCCCTGGTGCCGGCAGTATTGAACAACTAGCTAGAGACTATATTGGGGTGCTTCATGAGGCCGGTATAGAACTAGAAGGGCTCACCCTACTGGGCTGGTCACTGGGAGGGATGGTAGCCCAGGAGATGGTCTACCAGCTAGAGCAGGCAGCTCTGGCACCTGGGCGGCTTATCCTCCTCGATGCCTACCCGCAGGAACTGTGGCGTAGGCAGAAGCCACCAACAGAAGATCAAAAATGGCAGGCTTTAGTCCGAATGGGCGGTCTAGAAACTGCAGAAACAGGTCTCACCAGAAGCAGGGTAGTTGAACTACTTGAGGGAACCAATACAGCGCTGGGATCCTTGGGGGATGCTGAACTGAACGTCTGTATCGACCAGGTCCACAGGGCCATGGAACTCGTTCGTTTGGGGGATCCTTCTCCTATCGTTACTTCTACTACTCTCTTATCAGCTCTGCGCTCCCAGGAGAAGGGGCTAGAGCCGGAAAGCTGGGCTAGCTACTGTGCTAACTATGGGTGGGTTCAGGTTGCCCAAGAACATGTTGACTTGGTCAAGCCCCAAAGCTTCGGTGGAGTCTTGCAAAAAATTTTCGACCAGGCTTGAGTAAAGGAGTGCAGGCTGACTACAGCCTAAATCACTCGCACTGCCCTAAGTGCGGGCTGTTCAGTGCTGATTAACTGTGGTAAAGTTGATAACCTATGTGGCTACCTACAGCTACATAACCACGGTTTCTTTCGTGCCACAGCATAATGCCGCTCACACAGCGGGGTTCGCCCGCTCACCACGCGGGTCCAGATGCTCGGGGCATGACTGATTCCTAGGCGTGTCCGCCAACTCTCTACCCTGTTTCAGGTATGAGAGACCGGCGCGTCAACATCCCGTAGAAATGTTCCGCAAGGCTGGCTCGCAACCTATACCGCGTGTCGGAACCGGCGAGACGACAGGAGAAATATGATTCAGCAGGAGTCACGACTCAAGGTTGCTGACAACACCGGTGCGAAGGAAATCCTGACCATCCGTGTTCTCGGCGGCTCAAAGCGTCGTTACGCAGGCATTGGCGACATCATCGTCGCAACCGTCAAGGACGCAATCCCCGGCGGTACCGTAAAGAAGGGCGACGTTGTTAAGGCAGTTGTCGTCCGCACCAAGAAGGAAGTTCGTCGTCCCGACGGCTCCTACATCAAGTTCGACGAGAATTCAGCAGTAATTCTCAAGAACACCGATGGTGACCCCCGTGGCACCCGTATCTTCGGACCTGTTGGCCGCGAACTGCGCGACAAGAAGTTCATGAAGATCATTTCACTTGCTCCGGAGGTGCTCTAACTCATGGCTAAAATCAAGTCTGGTGACCTGGTACAGGTTATTTCAGGTGCAGATAAGGGTAAGCAGGGCAAGGTTCTTAAGGTATTCCCTAAGACCGAGCGCGTGCTGGTTGAAGGCGTAAAAATCATCACCAAGCACAACAAGGCTAACCCCATGACCGGCGAAGCTGGTGGCATCGAAAAGGTTGAGGCTCCGATTCACGTTTCTAACGTTGCAATCGTTGATCCCGAGACCAAGAAGCCGACCCGCGTTGGTTACCGCCTCGAGACCGTAGAGCGCAATGGCAAGGAGCGCACTGTTCGCGTTCGCGTTGCCAAGAGCTCGGGTAAGGACATCTAATGACCGAAGCAAAGATTACCCCTCGTTTCAAGACGAAGTTCAACGAAGTAGTCACCCCCGCCCTGCAAGAAGAGTTCAAGTACGAGAACGTCATGCAGGCACCGAAGATCGTTAAGGTCGTCGTTAACATGGGTGTTGGTGAAGCTGCCAAGGACGCGAAGCTCATGGATGGTGCTATCCGCGACCTCACCGCAATCACCGGTCAGAAGCCTCTCGTTACCCGCGCGAAGAAGTCCATCGCACAGTTCAAGTTGCGCGAAGGCCAGCCCATCGGTGCGCACGTCACTCTCCGTGGCGACCGCATGTGGGAATTCCTCGACCGCCTGGTCACCCTGGCTCTTCCCCGTATCCGCGACTTCCGCGGCCTCTCGGATCGCCAGTTCGACGGTAACGGTAACTACACCTTCGGTTTGACCGAACAGTCAATGTTCCACGAAATCGACCAGGATTCCATTGACCGTGTACGCGGCATGGACATCACCGTGGTTACCACCGCAAAGACCGACGATGAAGGCCGTGCGCTTCTCAAAGCACTCGGTTTCCCGTTCAAGACTCAGTAACGACTACGTTATAGGTCCGCACCTGTACTCAGGTGAGGAAACCATAACGAGGAAGGGCCTAGCCCACCATGACTATGACAGATCCTGTCGCAGATATGCTGACCCGTTTGCGCAACGCAAACTCAGCACATCACGACTCCGTTTCAATGCCTTACTCTAAGCTGAAGGCTCGCATCGCCGAGATCCTCAAAGCTGAAGGCTACATCGCTGACTTCAAGGAAGAGGAAGCACGAGTCGGTAAGACTCTGACCCTCGAACTGAAATTCGGCCCCTCACGCGAGCGTTCCATTGTTGGCGTTCGCCGTATTTCCAAGCCGGGTCTGCGTGTATACGCAAAGTCCACCAACCTTCCTCAGGTACACGGTGGCCTCGGTATCGCAATCCTGTCAACCTCTTCAGGTCTGCTTACTGACAAGCAGGCTGCGAAGAAGGGTGTTGGCGGCGAAGTCGTCGCTTACATCTGGTAGTCGGTAAGAAGAGAAAGGAAGAAGAATGTCACGTATTGGACGTCTCCCCATCTCGGTTCCTGCCGGCGTTGAGGTAAAAATCGACGGCAACCTTGTTGCCGTTAAGGGTTCAAAGGGCGAGCTGACTCACGAAGTCGCAGCCCCCATCGAGGTCACTCTCGAAGACGGTGTACTCACCGTCACCCGCCCGAACGATGAGCGCGATTCACGCTCTCTGCACGGCCTGACCCGCACCCTGATTCAGAACATGATCATCGGTGTCACCGAAGGCTACACCAAGAAGCTCGAAATCGTTGGTACCGGTTACCGTGTAACCGCAAAGGGTTCCGACCTCGAGTTCGCACTTGGCTACTCACACCCCATCACCGTTAAGGCACCTGAAGGTATCTCATTCGCTGTTGAGGGCGCTAACAAGCTGACCGTTTCCGGTATCAGCAAGCAGCAGGTTGGCCAGGTTGCAGCTAACATTCGCGGTCTGCGTAAGCCCGATCCCTACAAGGGTAAGGGTGTTCGCTACGAAGGCGAGCAGATCCGTCGCAAGGTCGGAAAGGCTGGTAAGTAACAATGGCTGTAAAGACTAAGTCAGCACAGCGCGCACGCCGTCACGCACGCGTTCGCAAGTACGTTTCAGGTACCGCAGCACGTCCTCGTCTGTCTGTTACCCGCTCAGCTCGTCACATGTTCGTTCAGGTCATTGACGACACCAAGGGCGTAACCCTTGCATCAGCATCCACCATGGAAGCTGAGCTGCGCGCCGCAGAGCTAGACAAGACCGCTAAGGCAAAGCGCGTGGGCGAACTCGTCGCCGAGCGTGCCAAGGCGGCAGGCATCGAGGCAGTTGTCTTCGACCGCGGTGGTAACAAGTACCACGGCCGTGTCGCAGCAGTTGCAGAAGGCGCACGCGAAGGAGGTCTGGCACTCTAATGAGCGAGCAGACTGTAAATGAAAAGGAAACTCAGGTGACTGAAGCAAGCGCAGAAGCTACCGCTGAAACTTCCGAGAAGCGCGAAGCCCGCCGTAACGAGCGTGGCGACCGCCGCGGTAACCGTGGTGATCGCCGTGGCAACCGCGGCCGCGAAGAAGAGAAGGACAAGTTCATCGAGCGCGTTGTCACCATCAACCGCGTCTCCAAGGTCGTCAAGGGTGGTCGTCGCTTCAGCTTCACCGCACTTGTCGTTGTTGGTGACGGTAACGGTATGGTTGGCGTCGGCTACGGTAAGGCTAAGGAAGTTCCCGCGGCCATCTCTAAGGGTGTTGAAGAAGCTAAGAAGAACTTCTTCCGCGTACCCCGTATTGAAGGTCGCACCATTCCTCACCGCGTTCAGGGTGAAGCAGCAGCAGGCGTAGTTATGCTCCGCCCCGCTACCGCTGGTACCGGTATTATCGCTGGTGGTCCCGTTCGTGCCGTACTTGAGGCAGCAGGCATCCACGATGTGCTGTCCAAGTCACTCGGTTCCTCGAACCAGATCAACATTGTCCACGCGACCATTGATGCACTGCGTCAGCTCGAAGAGCCCGTTGCAGTTGCAGCACGCCGTGGTCTTCCCCAGGACGAGGTTATCCCCGGCTTCTTGCGTGTCGCTCAGTCTGAAAAGGCAGGTGCCTAATGTCCGGCAAGCGTATTCAGCCCAGCGATGCAAAGCTGGAAATCACCCAGATCAAGTCCTACGTTGGCGAAAAGCAGAACATGCGCGACACCCTTCGTTCCCTGGGCCTCAAGCGCCCCGGTAACAAGGTTGTTCGCACTGCTGACCCCGTCACCTGCGGCATGGTCAACACCGTAGCTCACCTGGTTCAGGTTGAGGAGGTCAAGTAAAGATGGCAGTAGAAAATAACGACGCTATCAAGATTCACGATCTGCGCCCGGCTCCGGGTGCCCATAAGGCAAAGACCCGCGTAGGCCGCGGTGAAGGCTCAAAGGGTAAGACCGCAGGTCGCGGTACCAAGGGTACCAAGGCTCGTTACCAGGTCCGTGCGGGCTTTGAAGGTGGTCAGCTTCCGCTGCACATGCGCCTTCCCAAGCTCCGCGGCTTCAAGAACCCCTTCCGTACCGAGTACCAGGTTGTTAACCTGGACCGTATTGCGGAACTGTTCCCTCAGGGCGGCGACATCACCGTTGACGCACTGGTAGCAGCTGGCGCCGTTCGGAAGAACGAGCTGGTTAAGGTTCTGGGTACCGGCGAAGTTTCAGTAGCCTACAAGGTAACCGTTGATAAGGTTTCCGAATCAGCTAAGGCTAAGATCGAAGCTGCTGGCGGTTCTGTAACCGTCAAGTAGTCTTTGGACTCACCGGGTTAACCGGTAGGGCTCCTCTCACGTCACCGTGAGGGGAGCCCTTCTTTTGATGCCATCTACAGGGGCCGGTCTCATCTGCTGGAAAGCTGGGGTGGGGGGAGCGAAGCCAGAGTATCAACACTGAAAAGCCTGGGTATAGGGCTGGCCACACAGCGTGACCGCGAAATAATTAAGATTAAGCGCTAAACTGTAGAAGATTGTGTAAAAGCTCCGTCTTCTGGCTTCGGCCAGGAAAGAAGGGCTACCAAAACTTTTGTCTCACAGGAGGACATGTGCTGACCGCTTTCGGACGGGCCTTTAAGACGCCTGACCTGCGTAACAAGCTGCTGTTCACCCTGGGAATTATCGTGATTTACCGGTTGGGCGTCTTTATCCCCGCCCCCGGTGTTTCCTACGGAAACGTCCAGCAGTGCCTCAATACCATCACCGCAAGCGGTGGTATCTACGACATGATTAACCTCTTTAGCGGTGGCGCGCTGCTTCAGCTCTCGATTTTTGCCCTGGGTGTTATGCCATACATTACCGCCAGTATTATTGTGCAGCTGCTGCGCGTGGTGATTCCCCGGTTCCAGCAACTCCATGAGGAAGGCGCGCAGGGGCAGACTAAACTCACCCAGTACACTCGCTATCTGACTATCTTGCTGGCTCTGCTGAACGCCACAACCATCGTTTCACTGGCTCGTTCGGGCATGCTGCTGCAAGGGTGCACCCTGCCGGTAATTCCCGAGGACGGTTTTCTCAACATTCTTCTGATTATCACCACCCTGACAGCCGGTACCGGCGTCGTCATGTGGCTGGGCGAACAGATCACCGAGAAGGGCGTGGGCAACGGTATGTCCCTGCTGATCTTTACATCTATTGCTGCTGCATTCCCCGGTGCATTTGGAGCTATTTTACAGGCGCAAGGTTGGGGCATCTTCTCAGCTGTCATTGCAGTTGGCCTGGTCCTGATCGTTGCTGTGGTCTTTGTAGAACAGTCCCAGCGTCGTATCCCGGTTCAGTATGCTAAGCGTATGATTGGTCGCCGCACTATCGGGGGAACAACCACCTATATTCCTCTTAAAGTCAATATGGCCGGTGTTATCCCCATCATCTTTGCATCATCCATGCTGATGGTTCCCGGTTTGCTCGCTCAGTTCAATACTCCTTCCGATGGCTCTGCACCACCGGAATGGGTCAACTGGGTCAAGGCCAACCTAACCATGGGGGACAAACCGCTTTACATGGTTCTCTACTTCCTGATGATCCTTGGCTTCGCCTATTTCTATGTCTCAATCACCTTTGACACCGAGGAAGTAGCAGACAATATGAAGAAGTACGGCGGCTTCATTCCCGGTATCCGTGCAGGGCGACCAACCCAGGAGTACCTGAGCTACGTCCTGAACCGCATCACTCTACCGGGCGCTATCTATGTAGCACTCTTGGCCCTGATTCCACTGATTGCATTTGTGCTCTTTGGTGCCAACCAAAATTTCCCGCTCGGCGGTGCCTCACTGCTGATCGTTATCGGCGTTGGTCTTGATACTATCAAGCAGATCGACGCCCAGCTCCAACAACGCAACTACGAAGGACTGCTCCGATGAACCGCTTGCTCATCATCGGCCCTCCCGGTGCCGGCAAAGGCACTCAGGCCGTCAAAATAGCTGAAAAACTGAACATTCCCGCTATCTCTACCGGCGACATCTTCCGCAAGAATATTAAGGAAGCTACCGACCTGGGCCAAGAAGCAAAGAGCTACATTGACTCAGGCAACCTGGTTCCAGACTCGGTAACCAACCGTATGGTACGCGCTCGTCTGGCTGAAGACGATACCGCCCAGGGCTTCCTGCTGGACGGCTACCCCCGAAATACCGCTCAGGTTGCTGAACTCGACTCAATTCTTGCTGACATGGGCCAGAAAATTGACCGTGTTCTGCTCCTGGTTGCAGATAACGACGAACTGGTTCAGCGTCTGCTGGGCCGGGCCGCTAAAGAAGGTCGCTCAGATGATAACGAAGAGGTCATCCGCCACCGCCTGAAGGTCTACCAAGAAGAAACCGCTCCGCTGCTTGAAATCTACACCGAGCGTCAGCTGGTTTCAGAAGTCAACGGTTTGGGCGAGATCGATGAGGTTACCGCCCGCATCATGGATGCTCTTAAGTAGAGCCTACCGACCCACCTGTGCCCCCGGTCATTGCGGGGGCACAGCACTTTAACGCACACTGGTGTAGCCTTGGCATTTACCACAAGCCCCATACAGCCCTGAAAGAGACACATGCGCCGCATAGAGTACAAAACCGACCGTCAACTAGCTGAGATGGCCCGAGCCGGTGTTATCACCTCCCGCGCCTTAGATGCTGCCGTTGCCGCAGCCCTACCCGGTGTGACCACCGCAGAGCTTGACCGGGTCTTCCGGAAGGTACTCGCCGAACACGGGGCCGGGTCTAACTTCCTGGGCTACTACGACTACCCGGCAACTATCTGTACCTCCGTCAACGACCAAGTGGTCCACGGGATCCCCGGTGACCGGGTCTTAGCTGAAGGTGACATTATCTCCATTGACGGCGGCGCAACCGTTCAGGACGACCGCGGAACCACCTGGCACGGCGACTCCGCCCGAACCGTCCTGGTCGGGAAAACCGTATCCGATGCCCGCCGCGAGCTCTCCGAGATCACCCGCGCGGCTCTCTGGCAGGGCATTGCCGCTGCCGCAAGAGCCAAAAAAGTCGGTGAAATTGGTTTCGCCATTGAAAACTTTGTCCGCCAAGAAACCGGCGACAAGTACGGGATCATTGAAGACTTTGTAGGCCACGGAATTGGCACTTCCATGCACATGGCCCCAGACGTACTCAATTACGCCGCTCGTGACCTGGGCCCCCGCCTCAAAAAAGGAATGGCCCTAGCGATTGAGCCCATGCTGGTCACCGGCGGCATTGAAACCGTCACCCTCGAAGATGACTGGACCATCAAAACTCTTGATGGGGGAGATGCCTGCCAATGGGAGCACTCCGTGGCGATCCACTCAGACGGTATTTGGGTCCTTACCGCCGAAGACGGCGGAGCCTCCGAACTCTCCAAGCTCGGTCTGACGGTAAAGCCCATTCCTGCCTAAGAATTCATCGCGAAGGCGCGGCACCCTCAGAACCTTTGGATTACCCGCCGCTCCGAGCATCAGAAACGAACCATTTCACCGGGGAAAGGCCGCTAGCCCACACCCCTCACCGAAAGCATAGACTTTATGACTGAAACGATTAGCGTCCCCCTGGAAATCTCTAGCGCCAGACCAGAGCCGGGGCAAATCATCCTCAAGGCCCCTCGCCGCGGCAAGCCCCCGCGCCACATCGCTGACTTCGACATGGCAGGCCGCCGCGCCTTTCTGGAAGAACTGGGCTACAAGCCCTTCCGCGCCGCCCAACTCTCCAAGCACTACTTTGAACGCCTGGTTACTGACCCCGAGCAGATGACCGACCTACCCGCCGCCGAACGCAATACAATGGTCGCAGAAGCCATGCCCCAGCTTCTGACCACCGTGCGTACTCTCGAAGCAGATGGCGGTGATACCCTCAAAGTAGTTCACCGCCTCTTTGACGGAGCACTGGTCGAGTCTGTGATCATGCGCTACGAAAACCGCGTTACCATGTGTATCTCATCGCAGGCAGGCTGCGGTATGAACTGCCCCTTCTGCGCCACCGGCCAGCAGGGTCTCACCCGCAACCTTTCCACCGCCGAAATCGTGGAGCAGGTTGTAGCCGGTGCCCGTTACCTGAAAGAAATGAAGGGCCTTGAAGAGGCCGAAGGCGGATCCGAAAACACCCGCCCCCTGCGCGTCTCCAACATCGTCTTCATGGGCATGGGTGAAGCCCTCGCCAACTATAAGGCAACCATGGGGGCCGTCCACCGCCTCATCGATCCGGCCCCCGAAGGCCTAGGAATCTCAGCACGGGGCATCACCATGTCTACCGTTGGACTAGTCCCCGGTATCCGCAAATTTGAACTCGAAAAACTCCCCATCACTCTGGCGCTGTCTCTGCACGCCCCAGATGATGAACTTCGTGACGAACTGATCCCCATCAACCAGCGCTGGAAAGTCGACGAAACCCTCGACGCGGCCTACGACTACTACCGGACCACCGGCCGCCGTATCTCCATCGAGTACGCACTCATTCGCGACATCAACGACCAGGGCTGGCGCGCGGACCTCCTCGGTAAGAAACTGGCCCAGCGCGGCCGGGGCTGGGTCCACGTCAACCCCATCCCCCTCAACCCCACCCCCGGCTCCAAATGGACAGCATCACGCAAGGGCGTTGAACAGAACTTTGTTGAGCGCCTCCGCGCCCATGGCATTCCCACCACCGTGCGCGACACACGCGGTAGCGATATCGACGGAGCATGCGGCCAGCTAGCCGCCAAAGAGGACTAAGAGTATATAAGTTCCTCTTTTTGCTTGTGCGCCCCGTCTGCCCCCAAACGCCAGCCCAAGCCAGCAGACGGGGCAGACCACCAGCAGAATAAATCCCAGCCAGCATAGGAGTATGCCCAAGCTAATAAATTGAAGGCATACGGGGGACTGCTCCTCCATCATCTTGTGTCCGCTTCAAGCAAGAACCGCAACAGCAACAAAGCCCCAGCGAGTTAATGTGAACCTCATTATGTTTTGAGGAAACCGTTAACTTTCTGGGGCATTTGCCGTATATTAGATTGTTGGTTGTCTGTGCCAAGCGTTTGCGCGCATGCGGAGCCAAGCTCACCCCTTGAGAACAAGCCCCGAACGCAGAAAAAATACTACCAACTGCCCACACAAAAATGGGCACGAACGTAAAGCGGAGGATATGGCCAAGAAAGACGGCGTCATCGAGATCGAAGGTACCGTGGTCGAAGCACTGCCCAACGCATCATTCCGCGTTGAGCTGGACAACGGACACAAAGTACTGGCACACATCTCAGGCAAGATGCGTCAGCACTACATTCGAATCCTGCCTGAGGACCGAGTAGTAGTGGAGCTGAGCCCCTACGACCTCTCACGCGGTCGTATCGTCTACCGCTACAAGTAAACACAAAGGCAAACGTCGCACTATGCGGCGTTTACGCCGTGTAAAAGGGGTAAACAGTTCTACCACCGGGCAACCGGACACAGAACCTCTTACCCCGCCCGTCCAAAGCATTAGCTGAAACATCAACGCAAAGGAATGCGATGAAGGTCAAGCCGAGCGTTAAGCCGATCTGCGACAAGTGCAAAGTGATCCGCCGTCACGGTGTGGTCATGGTGATCTGCGAAAACCCGCGCCACAAGCAGCGCCAGGGCTAACACCCAGGACAGCTGAGAAAAGTCCACCCTCACCGGTGGCAGACAGAAAATGGCACCGCTCCTGAGCGATCAGGATACCCTCGGGCACAGAGGCCGGGGACCGGAACAACCGGGCAGTGATGTCACAGACCTCTGCGAAAACAAGGAGAACGCCCCATGGCACGTCTCGCTGGAGTCGATATTCCCCGCGAAAAGCGCGTGGAAATTGCTCTTACTTACATCTACGGCGTGGGCAAGACCCGTGCAAAAGAAGCGCTAGCTGCAACCGGTGTTGACCCCAACACCCGCGTCAAGGACCTTGACGACTCACAGCTCGTAGCACTTCGTGACTTCATCGAAGGCAACTACAAGGTTGAAGGTGACCTTCGCCGCGAGGTTGCTGCTGATATCCGCCGCAAGGTAGAAATCGGTAGCTACCAGGGTCTGCGTCACCGCCGTGGCCTTCCCGTACACGGCCAGCGCACCAAGACCAACGCTCGTACCCGCAAGGGCCCCAAGCGTACCGTCGCCGGTAAGAAGAAGTAAACAGTGTTGTCTCAGTCTTACACATCGCGTAAGGCCAACACTTCCACCAAAACTTTGTAGGAGAATCAAAAATGCCTCCCAAGACTCGCGCAGCGGCCAAACGAACCGGCCGCCGCAAGGTTTCCAAGAACATTGTTGCCGGTCAGGCACACATCAAGTCAACCTTTAACAACACCATCGTATCGATCACCGATCCTTCAGGTGCGGTTATCTCCTGGTCATCCGCAGGTGAAATGGGCTTCAAGGGTTCACGTAAGTCAACCCCCTACGCAGCTCAGATGGCCGCTGAGACCGCTGCAAAGCGCGCTCAGGAGCACGGTGTCCGCAAGGTAGACGTTTTCGTTAAGGGCCCCGGCCCCGGTCGCGAAACCGCTATCCGCTCACTCCAGGCTACCGGCCTCGAGGTTGGCTCCATCCAGGACGTCACCCCCGTTGCCCACAACGGTTGCCGTCCCCCGAAGCGCCGCCACGTCTAAACCTCGCTGTCTAGACGCGTCCCGAACATCGGGCGATTGGCCACCTCACGGTAGCCGATCAATGAACAGACTGCTTCGTCTGCTTCCTCACTCGTTTTTCCCAACCTGTGAGCTCATATAGCGGATGCTCACCGAAAGGAAACATAGTGCTCATTGCACAGCGCCCCATCCTACGTGAAGAACATGTATCGGAAAACCGTTCACGCTTCACCATCGAGCCCCTCGAACCCGGCTTCGGCTACACCCTGGGTAACTCCCTCCGTCGCACCCTTCTCTCATCAATCCCCGGTGCCGCTGTAACCAGCATCCGCATCGACGGTGTGCTGCACGAATTCAGCACCGTAGAAGGTGTGACCGAGGACGTCACCGAGATCATCTTGAACATCAAGAAGCTCTCCATCTCATCTGAGAACGACGAACCCGTTATCGCTTACCTGCGCAAGCAGGGCGAAGGTGAGCTCACCGCAGCCGACATTGAGGTGCCCGCAGGCGTCGAGATCCACAACCCGGATCTGCACATCGCAACCCTCAACAACCGCGCAAACTTCAACGCAGAACTGACCATCGAACGCGGCCGTGGCTACGTCTCGGCAGCCCAGAACAAGTCAGGTGATGCAGAGATCGGCCGTATCCCGGTTGACTCCATCTACTCACCCGTCCTGAAGGTCACCTTCCGCGTTAGCGCAACCCGTGTTGAGCAGCGCACCGACTTCGACTCCCTTACCCTGGACGTCGAAACCAAGGAAGCAATTGCTCCCCGCGACGCAGTCGCATCAGCAGGTAACACCCTCGTTGAGCTCTTCGGCCTTGCCCGTGAACTCAACACTGCCGCTGAAGGTATCGAAGTTGGCCCGTCACCCGCTGACGAGTCAATGGCCGCAGACCTGGCTCTGCCCATCGAAGACCTGGACATGACCGTCCGCTCCTACAACTGCCTCAAGCGCGAGGGCATCCACACCGTGGGTGAGCTCGTGACCCGCAGCGAAGCTGACCTCATGGACATCCGTAACTTCGGTGCCAAGTCCATCGACGAAGTCAAGGCAAAGCTCACCGAGCTCGGCCTGTCCCTCAAGGACTCACCCGCCGGTATGGATCTCTCAGCCCGCCTGCAGGACGACGACAGCTACGGCAGCGACTACTAAGACACCGGCAGTCAACGCACCCGCGTTACACCAGTCAAACATCTTTGGTTCCACTAGCCTGACGGCTTGAGGAACGGCTTACCAGGAGAAATTAATATGCCTACTCCCACTAAGGGTCCCCGCCTCGGCGGATCACCGACCCACGAGCGCATCATGCTGAACAACCTGTCTCAGCAGCTCTTCGAGCACAAGCGCATCACCACCACCGTTACCAAGGCCAAGCGCATGCGTCCGGTCGCTGAGCGCCTGATTACCTTCGCTAAGAAGGGTGATCTCGCCGCTCGCCGTCGCGTCCTGCGCTCCATCGGTAACAAGTCAGTTGTCCACGAACTGTTCACCGTCATTGCACCCGCAATGGCAGAACGCCCCGGTGGCTACACCCGCATCACCAAGATCGGTAACCGCAAGGGCGATAACGCTCCTATGGCCGTTATCGAACTGGTCATGGAGCCCGTAGCAACCGCAGCAGCTGTTTCTGAAGCAACCAAGGTTGCAGATAGTGCAGCAGCTCAGGAAGAGACCCCTGCTCCCGCAGCAGCTGCCGCTCCCGTAGCAGAAGAAGCTCAGGCTTCTGACCTGCCCGCAGGCGCACACGCTCCTCTGGAATCCGGTGAAGCTCCCGAGGGCTTCGAGATCAAGGGCAACGCTGACTCCATGAAGTACCACGTACCCGGCTCACGCTGGTATGCAAACACCCAGGCTGAGATTTGGTTCGACACCAAGGAATCAGCTGAAGCAGCAGGTTACGCACCTGCTGGTGGTGCTGCAGCACAGACCATCTCCGAATAATTTTCGGTGTCTGCGGTGGCCTTCCCTCAGGGGGAGGCCACCGCTGTTTTAAGCTATGGTTCTGTTTGCCGCTACAGTGGAAGAAATACATGCAGGACGCTGGGAAGGAGAGACATGACTGAACACCCTCTGGGCGCTGTGCTATCTGCGGATGAGGAAGAGACCGCTGACTCCACGGTGCGCGTGCGGATAGATTTTTCCTATGACGGTGGCCCCTTTGCAGGTTGGGCTAAACAGCCCGGGTTGATTACTGTACAGGGTGTCCTGGAAGAAGCGCTTGCCCTCATTTTTCGGGTGCCCATATACACTACTGTGGCTGGTAGAACCGACGCCGGTGTCCACGCCCTGCACCAGGTAGTGCACTTCGACGTCTCGCGTTCTGCCTGGGAAAGAATGCCGGGTAAGAATCTAAATCTTGACCCCGGTAAGGCACTAGGCCGTAAACTGCGGGGGGCCTTGAGCCGGGCGCTGGCCGATGCAGAGGCTGAGCTCGGGCTACCCACCCGCTTGCAGGGCTATCTCCAGAAAGCAATCACTGTGACAGAGTGCCGTGAGGTGCCTGCCGACTTCGATGCCCGCTTTTCTGCCCTAGAGCGGTCCTACCGTTACCTGATTGAAGATCACCAGGAGGAACGGGGTAGTAATCCGCTCAACAGGCACCTTGCCTGGCAGGTTAATGCTGGGCTTGACCTGCAGCTAATGAACAGGGCAGCAGAAGAACTGCTGGGCCTTAAGGACTTCCTTTCTTTCTGCAAGCCCAGGGCCGGTTCCACAACAATTCGCGAGCTTCGGGAACTGAGCTTTGAACGCAGAGAAGACGGCCTCATCGAGGCAACTATCAGGGCAGATGCTTTTTGTCACAATATGGTCAGAACCCTGATAGCTTCTTTGGTCATGGTAGGGGAGGGTGCCCGCGATATGGCCTGGTTGCAGAGCCGCATCAGCACGCCGGTACGTGATTCTCAGGTTCGTCTGGCCGCCCCACGAGGCTTAGCTCTGGCACGGATTAGCTACCCAGAAGCCTCCGGATACGCCAGGCAGGCCAATAGGGCAAGGAATCTAAGAACTCTTTAAATAACATTCGTGTGATTTAAAGGTGAGGTCAGTCAAACAAGCCTATTTAAGGGAGCTTAGCTCTGGCTTAAAGCTAGAAGATTGGGTATAGTTTCATACGTTGTGCGTATACCGCCCTAATTTCGTACCCTGTTCTTCGGTCTAGTTGCAGGACAATAACGGGGAATAAGTGGTCTTAGGAGCTTGGTAGGCAGTTGTGTTTGGCCCTCACCCGAACCCTGCCCCACGCACTCACAGTAATCTAGCGCGATACCCAACTAGCGCTACCCGAAACGAGAAAAGGCGAAATTTTGCGCACTTACACTCCGAAGTCAGGCGATAACAACCGCCAGTGGCACATCATTGATGCCTCTGACGTTGTTCTCGGCCGTCTCGCAAGCCAGACCGCAATCCTGCTGCGCGGCAAGCACAAGCCCACCTTCGCACCTCACGTTGACATGGGTGACTCTGTCATCATCATCAACGCAGAAAAGGTTGCACTGACCGGTGCAAAGCTTGAGCAGAAGCGTGCCTACCGCCACTCGGGCTACCCCGGTGGTCTCAAGTCCGTCAACTACGCTGAACTGCTGGAAACCAACCCTGTTCGCGCCGTAGAGAAGGCCGTCAAGGGCATGCTCCCCAAGAACAAGCTGGCTGCACAGCAGCTCAAGAACCTCAAGGTTTACGCTGGTTCTGAGCACCCCCACGCAGCTCAGCAGCCCAAGACCTACGAATTCAACCAGGTTGCCCAGTAATTCGGGCCTACGAAAGAACTATTAAAGGAGACATCGTGGCTCAGAACGAAGAGTACACCACCGAAGAAGAGCTCACTAGCTACACTTCCGAATCCTCAGCTCCTGTAGCTGAGAAGGCTGCCCGCCCCGCACTGACCGTTGGCGGTCAGGCTGTTGGTCGCCGTAAGGAAGCTGTTGCTCGCGTTCGCCTGGTACCCGGTACCGGCAAGTGGACCGTTAACGGTCGCGAGCTTGACAACTACTTCCCCAACAAACTGCACCAGCAGGAAGTAAACGATCCTTTCAAGCTTCTTGAGCTTGAAGGCGCTTACGACGTCTTCGCCCGTATCTCAGGTGGCGGACC
Organism: Rothia sp. CCM 9416; assembly: GCF_048513535.1. Lineage (NCBI taxonomy): Bacteria > Bacillati > Actinomycetota > Actinomycetes > Micrococcales > Micrococcaceae > Rothia > Rothia sp. CCM 9416. The sequence continues at coordinate 107,590 of NZ_JBLXXR010000002.1, forward strand.
CTCCGGCCAGGCCGGCGCACTGCGTCTTGGCGTTGCTCGTGCACTGAACGAGATTGATACCGAGAACAACCGCCCCGCCCTCAAGAAGGCAGGCTTCCTGACCCGCGACGCTCGTGTTATCGAGCGTAAGAAGGCTGGTCTTAAGAAGGCACGTAAGGCTTCACAGTTCTCCAAGCGTTAAGCTTTACTGGAATCCTTTCAGCCTCAGCTGTTTGAGAAGTGCCCTCTCCCTTTTTGGGAGGGGGCACTTTTGTATTTCCTGGTCAGCCTAATAAGAGAGCTTTGCTCCCGGTTAGGGTCAAAAGTTCTGTAACAGTGGGTTTACTCCCAGAGGCGTTCTAAGATAGTGGTGGAAACTACACCGAGAGAAAGGATGCCCATGGCATCTGCTAATGACGCGCGTGCAACCGGTCAGAACCCCACACCAGGCAAAAAAGCCGCAGCGGAAGAGGACACACAGACTACACCCCCGGTTACTGAGGGCAAAGAGGCCCACGCCGGCAGACCTGAGGACACTAAGAAACAAGCTGTCAAGGCCGCCCTGGCTAAAACAACTCGTCGGGTCTCTGTCGTTGAAGACTACAGTGCAGAGCTCGATGAGATTGCATCATTGACCAAGAAACTCAAGGGGGGAGAGGAGAGCCTCTCTGATGCCTGGAAGGTAGGCTACCCCTACGATAAGAAACTAGGACGTAAAGAGTACGAAAAAGAGAAGCGTGCCTTGCAGATTGAGCTTCTCAAACTGCAGCTATGGATTAAAGAAACCGGCCAGAAGGTACTCATTATCTTCGAGGGCCGCGATGCCGCAGGCAAGGGTGGCGCCATCAAACGCTTTATGGAGCATCTTAATCCCCGAGGCGCTCGTGTTGTGGCCCTGGAGAAGCCCACCGATATTGAGCAGACCCAGTGGTACTTTCAGCGTTATATCCAGCACCTTCCTTCAGGCGGCGAGATCGTGCTCATGGACCGTTCTTGGTACAACCGTGCCGGTGTTGAGCGCGTCATGGGCTACTGCACCTCCCAGCAGTACTACGAGTTCATGCGTGAGGTTCCTGAGCTAGAACGTATGCTGGTGAACTCCGGAGTTAGGCTCATCAAGTTCTGGTTCTCTGTCACCCGTGCAGAGCAGCTGGCCCGTTTCAATTCACGACGTACCGACCCTGTGCGCCAGTGGAAGCTTTCACCTACCGACCTAGCATCGCTGGATAAGTGGGACGACTACACCGCAGCCAAGGAAGCCATGTTCTTCTACACTGACACCGGTGATGCTCCCTGGACCGTGGTCAAATCAAACGACAAAAAGCGTGCTCGCCTAGAAGCTATGCGCCATGTGCTCAGCCAGTTTGAGTACCCCAATAAGGACCACGCCCTGGTAGGGGCCACAGACTCCTTGATTGTTGGTAAGGGCTCGGACGTTCTGGAGGATGACGACGATAGCATCGAAAATCCAGAGGGTTTCCCCGTCCTGCGTGAAGAAAAGTAGCTCTGAGAGCGTAGAATAGTCTGTAATGACTAGATTATTCGGAACCGACGGTGTTCGCGGCCTCGCTAACGATCTCATCACTCCTGCGCTTGCTATGGAGCTAGCGCAGGCCGCGTCCATCGTCCTAGGGTTCAATACGGTTGAAGAAGGTACTCGCCCCAAGGCTGTCATCGCTCATGACTCCCGTATTTCCGGTGAGTTTATTGGTGCAGCTATGACCGCTGGTTTCGCGGCTTCTGGCGTTGATGTCCTTGACGCGGGTATGGTACCCACGCCTGCAGCTGCCTACCTGGTAGCAAGCACCGGCGCAGACTTTGGTGTCATGATTTCCGCGTCGCACAACGCCGCAGAAGACAACGGCATTAAGTTTTTGGCCCGGGGCGGTAAGAAACTGGATGATGAGATTGAGAACGCCATTGAGGCTCTCTACCGTTCCAAAGACTTCCGTTACCCCACTCACGGTGATGTTGGGCGAGTTCGTCTGTTAACAGACGGCGAAGACCGCTACGTGACACACCTGATGTCGACCATGCCAGAACACCGCCGTCTCAACGGCCTCAAAGTGGTTTTGGACTGCGCCAATGGCGCTTCCTCAGGTGTTTCCCCAGACGCTTTCCACGCCCTGGGCGCCAAAGTCTTCCTTATTGGCGCCGAGCCCGATGGCAACAACATCAATGACGGTGTGGGTTCTACTCACCCCGAGCTCCTGCAAGAAGCCGTTGTTAAGCACAGCGCTGACCTGGGCATTGCCCATGACGGTGATGCTGACCGCTGTATGGCGGTAGACGAGCAGGGCAACCTGGTAGATGGTGATCAGATTATGGCCATTCTTGCTCTTTCCATGAAAGAAGCAGGAAGGCTCAAAGACGATACCCTGGTCGCAACCGTCATGAGTTCTTTGGGCTTGGAGCATTTCCTCAGGGATCATGACATCAAGCTTGTGCGTACCAAGGTGGGGGATCGCTATGTTCTTGAAGCCATGAACAAGCACGGCTACAACCTGGGGGGTGAACAGTCAGGTCACGTGATTATGAGCGATCATGCCACGACCGGCGATGGTGTTCTCACCGGTTTGCATCTTGCCGCTGAGGTTGCCCGAACAGGTCTGCCTCTCTCCGAGTTGGCTAACCGTATGCAAGCAACCCCCCAGAAACTCATCAACGTCAAGGGTGTTGACCGTTCCGGCGTTGCTACCTGCCAGCCCCTCCAGGAAGCTATTGCACAGGCAGAAGCTGAACTTGGTGATAGTGGCCGTGTACTGCTTCGGGCCTCGGGCACAGAGCCTCTGGTGCGCGTCATGGTTGAGGCCCAGACTCAGGAAGTCGCCGATGCCACTGCTCAGGCTCTTGCCGATGTGGTCTCTCGTGAGTTAGCTCTGTAGAGCGCGTTCGGGTCTAAAGACTTACAGCGGGTCTCCCCACTAGGGGAGGCCCGCCTTCTCTTTGCAGGAATTCTGTGGCTTCTCTGCAGGGGGGGGGAGCTAGCTCCTGTTAGGCGCAAGGGGGGTAGGGAATCATTGGCCTTGTGCCAGAGCTAGCTTTGTCTCTCTTTGCGGAGGGACTTAAGCCTTTCTATCGACTGGGACCGATAGCTGATGAAGGTGGGAGAGAAAAAGTAGGGCCCCGGTAGCTTGTGCTACCGGGGCCCTGGTGATTTATAGGAGTTTTATATGAGATTACTTGGCGCTCAGGGCGTCACGGATCTCCTTGAGAAGAGCAACCTGGGGATCCTCTTCTTCAGCTTCTTCTTCGAGGCCGAGCTTGGCAGCGCGACGTTCGTTGAGCTTGTTGATGGGTGTTACGATGCAGAAGTAAACAGCTGCTGCGACGAGCAGGAAGTTAACAACTGCGGTCAGGAAAACGCCGACCTTGATGTCCCCGAAAGCCAGGAACTGGTCAAAGCTCTGAGTGCCGACAAGAGCGGCGATAGCCGGCATAAGAACCGACTCAACCAGGGCAGTGATAACGGCGGTGAAGGCGGTGCCAATAATCAGACCAACTGCCAGGTCGATGACGTTACCGCGGGTGATGAAATCTTTAAATCCACTAAGCATAAGTCCAACACTAGCGCCTTAAAGGGCAAGTGAACACACAAAAAGCCACCATTTCGGATATAGTCCTAGTGCACTTACTCACACTAGGGCTAAAACCTACCGTGAGAGGTAGGTGTGGAAAACCCGAGTGGTGGCTGAAAGCTAGTAGGAGGGTGCTGCCGGTAGTCCGTAGAACTCTTCGAGAGTTTTCGCCCCTGATTCTTTGTAGGATTTGGCTTGCTCTTTTCCGATGTAGCGCAGGTGCCAAGACTCGTACCAGTAGCCGGTGGTTTCGTGTTCCATCCAGGGGTAGCGAACAATAAAGCCGTACTCGTGGGCGTGCTCAGCTGCCCAGAGAGCCGTGGCGGTGTCCCTGAAGCAGGGCTGAAGATCGCAGTCACTGCCACTACCAATATCAAGGGCAAGACCGGTTTGGTGTTCCGAGTAACCTGGGCGGGCGGAGGCAACATCGGCCCCTTCCCGGCCGTACTGGGCGACCCAGCCTGCGTAGGTTGCCTGCTGGGTCTCATAAGAGCGGTAGCCACTGAGTGCAGTCATCGGTGCACCGGCTGCTGCCGCATCAGCGAACATTTTTTGGGCCGCCTGGCTGGCTTGGGCCCGCAGATAGACACCACCGATGGGTTGCAGATCGGCTGGGGCGTAAGTTAAGGGGTTGAGAGGGTTCTGCTTGTTGACCACCACATTCAGTGAAGAAGCTCTTGAAGTGTCCGCAAAGTAGGTGGGCCCAGGCTGAGCTGGCTCTGACCCCTGGGGGGTAGCTTTAGCCGGGCTGGTGCTGGCCTGCTCTGAAGCCGGGCTGACTGAAGTACCGGCTGATGCTTCAGCAGATGTTGCTGACGCTACAGAAGTGGCTTGGGCAGAGACCTCCTCTCCTTGAGTAGGCGAAAACTTTACAGTGTCCTCTCCTGTAGAAGAGCAAGCTGTTAAGGCCATGGTGATGATTCCCGCGATAGCAAGCGGGGTGTGTCTTAGCTCTTGCACGTCAGTTCTTTCTCAGGAGTACGCGACGAATTTTATGGTCATGTGATTTTTTGAGAATAAGTTGTGCCCGGCCCCGCGTTGGTCGGACATTCTCTCGAAGATTGGGCTCATTGATAGAACGCCAAATACTTAAAGCAAGCTCACGCGCGGCCTCCTCAGAAAGGTTGGCGTACCGCTTGAAGTAGGATTCCGGGTTGGTAAAGGCAGAACGCTGGAGTTTAAGGAACCTTTGTACGTACCAGGACTCGATATCGCTGGTCCGGGCATCCACATAGATGGAGAAGTCAAAGAAATCAGCCAGGCTCAGAGCCGAGCTTTCATGGGCCCCCAGCTTGGCAGGAGCTAGCACATTCAGGCCCTCAACGATGAGTACATCGGGGCTGGTAACCTCAATATGCTCCCCGGGAATAATGTCGTAGTACAGGTGCGAATATTTAGGCGCTGTCACTGAGGGGGAGCCTGATTTGACGTCCGAGACGAAGCGCAGGAGAGCCCGCCGGTCATAGGATTCGGGAAATCCCTTTCTGCCCATCAGCCCGCGCCGCTCTAACTCAGCGTTGGGGTAGAGGAAACCATCGGTGGTCACAAGCTGGACGTTGGGGGTTGAGGGCCACCTGCGGAGGAGCTCCTGCAGTACACGGGCGGTAGTTGACTTACCAACAGCTACAGAGCCAGCCACACCAATAATAAAAGGAACCTTTTGACCCCGAATACCCAGAAAATCATTGGTCATATGGTTAGTGCTGGCTGCTGCATTGACGTAGAGGTTGAGCAACCTGGAGATAGGGAGATAAACCTGGCTGACCTCGTCCAGGTCAATTGTTTCCCCAAGCCCCTGAAGCTGTTCTAACTCGTCTTCACTCAGGGGAACCTCAATTTCGCTCGCTAACCGAGACCAGGTTTCCCGGTCCAGCTCAATAAAGGGAGAGTGCCTGAGGTAGAGAGGTGGGTTGCTCATTCTCTATAGTCTACGGCCACAGCCTCTACCTGACTGAATATGACAGTGCGGTAACCTCGGCGTTTATAAGGTCAAACTGTGTCGTACTGATCAGTCAGTAAATCATCAGAGGCGCGTGATAGGCAATGTAGTATGAGAGTATGTGTGGAATCGTAGGATATGTAAGTCTGGGCACTGCCGCAGACGGTAAGAAATTTGACCATAGCGCGTACGACGTAGTTCTTGAAGGCTTGCGTCGCCAGGAATACCGTGGCTATGACTCGGCCGGTGTAGCACTCATCGGCGAAGACGGAATTGAATTCCGTAAAAAGTCAGGCAAACTGGTTAACCTGGAGGCTGAGGTAGCGGCAAGCCCCCTTCCCTCAACCACGATCGGTATCGGCCATACCCGTTGGGCAACCCACGGCGGCCCCACCGACACCAACGCGCATCCCCATGTTGTTGACAATGGGCGGCTAGCAGTCGTTCACAACGGTATTATCGAAAACTTCGCTGAGCTTCGCGCTGAGCTGCTGGCAGAAGGCGTGGAATTCAAGTCGCAGACTGACACCGAAATCGCCGCTAACCTCATCGCCAGCATTTACAACAAACTGGAAAACAAAGACCTGACAAAGGCCGTGCGCCGGGCATCCAACCGCCTGGAAGGTGCCTTCACCATTCTGGCTATCCACGTTGATTTTCCGGATCGCGTTGTGGCAACCCGCCGCAACTCACCCCTGGTTATTGGCCTGGGTGATAACGAAAACTTCCTGGGCTCAGACGTTTCAGGTTTCATCGACTACACCAAGCGTGCAGTCGAAATGGGGCAGGACCAGATCGTTACCATCACCGGTGGCGAATACTCCATCATCGACTTTGAGGGCTTCCCCGCTGAGGGTAAAGAATTTGCCATTGAATGGGACACCGCCGCTGTTGAAAAGGGCGGCTTCTCTTCCTTCATGGAGAAGGAAATCCACGAGCAGCCTGCAGCTGTCCGCGACACCCTGCTTGGCCGTCTGGACGAAAAGGGCAACCTCACCCTCGATGAACTCAAGATTGACGATGTAACCCTGCGAAGCATCAACAAAATTATCGTGGTCGCATGTGGAACCGCCGCTTACGCAGGCCAGGTCGCCCGTTACGCCATCGAGCACTGGTGTCGTATCCCCACCGAGGTAGAACTCGCTCACGAGTTCCGCTACCGTGACCCGATTGTTGACGAGAAGACCCTGGTTGTGGCTCTGTCACAGTCCGGCGAAACCATGGACACTCTCATGGCCGTCCGCCACGCCCAGGAACAGGGCGCTAAGGTTGTCTCCATCTGCAACACCAATGGCTCGACCCTGCCCCGCGAATCAGACGCCGCTCTGTACACCCACGCAGGCCCCGAAATCGCTGTTGCATCTACCAAAGCCTTCCTGTCACAGATCGCTGCAGCCTACCTGCTGGGCCTCTACCTGGCTCAGCTACGTGGCAACATGTTCAAGGACGAAATCCGCTCAATCCTTGAAGAACTGCAGAAGATGCCCGAAAAGATTCAGGCTGTCATCGACGCAGAAGACCAGGTCAAGGACCTTGGCAAGTCCATGAAGGACGCCAAGTCGGTTCTCTTCCTGGGCCGCCACGTGGGCTTCCCCGTAGCACTCGAAGGTGCACTCAAGCTCAAGGAAATCGCCTACCTACACGCCGAAGGCTTCGCCGCTGGTGAGCTCAAGCACGGCCCCATCGCCCTGGTTGAAGAAGGCCAGCCGATCTTCGTGATTGTTCCCTCACCTAGCGGCCGCGATTCACTGCACTCCAAGGTTGTTTCTAACATCCAGGAAGTGCGCGCTCGCGGCGCGGTGACCATCGTTATCGCAGAAGAGGGCGACACCGCTGTTGAGGAGCACGCTGATCACATCATCCGCATCCCCTCCGCACCCAGCCTGCTTCAGCCCCTGCTCTCTACCGTTCCGCTGCAGATCTTTGCATGCTCGGTAGCCCACGCAAAGGGCTACGACGTTGACCAGCCTCGTAACCTGGCCAAGTCGGTGACCGTTGAGTAAAGGCTCTCGCTAGGTTGTTTATACGCCCCCCGTATCCTCGCAAGGATACGGGGGCTTCTATTTCCCCACTCAAACCACGACTAGAATGGGGCAAGGATTATAAACACCTACCTGGAAGGTACAGGCATGATTATGGGAACCGGCGTCGATGTAGTGAACATTGACCGTTTTGCTGAGCTCCTCAAGCGAACACCGGGCCTGAAAGAGCGCCTCTTTGTGCCTTCAGAACGCGGCAAACCAGTCCGTTCCCTAGCTGCCCGCTTTGCGGCAAAAGAAGCTACAGCCAAAGCTCTCGGAGCGCCTGCCGGACTGGTCTGGCACCACTGCTGGGTTGAGAACGACACCAACGGTGCGCCCTATCTCACCATCCAAGGAACCGTGGCCCAAAGAGCACATGAGCTGGGAATTAACCGTCTGCACCTGACCATCAGCCACGATGAACCCGTAGCGACCGCTACTGTCATGGCAGAACGGCTCAGCTCAGAAGAAATGGCCTATCTAGCTGAACACGACCCCTCGGCCCGCGGAATCCTACCACCCAGCACATCACAGTAGTAAGAAAGTAAGCTATGACTCATGAACCTCAGCCGCTGACTCTTGAGCAATGCGCACAGGTGCTTACCGCCCCTACAGGCACCTCACACAAGTACACCAGAGGTGTGCTGGGGCTACTCACCGGAAGCGATAGCTACCCCGGTGCGGCGCTCATGTCGGCCCGTGCCGCAGTTAATACCGGTGCAGGTATGGTCAGATTCCTGGGAACTTCCTCCCTCAACCTCCTGATGCACCTGTCCGTTCCAGAAGCCGTTTGCACAGTAACCAGCACCCCGGAGAAGACCCGGGTCGATGCCTGGGCGCTGGGCAGCGGTATCAGCGGTCAAGACCGCGAAAACCAGCTACGGCAGATCCTGCAGGCCAGAGAACCCGGGGTTATTGATGCCGGTGCGGTAGCACTCGCAAGCCAACTGGTTGCAGTTGACGGTCTAGAACTGGCCGCCCACCACATCATCACCCCGCATGCAGGTGAAGCCGCCGATGCCTTGACCTGGCTAGCTACCCTTAAACCCCAGCTGCTCCCGGAGCTTACTGAAGTACCTAGCCGCCATGAGATTGAGAACGAACCAGCCCGCTACGCCAGAATTCTTGCTGGCGCTCTCGGCGTCACAGTACTGCTCAAAGGCGGTTCAACAACCATCAGTGAACCATCGGGGCAGACCTACACCGTCACGGGCAACAGCCCCTGGCTGGCAACTGCCGGTAGCGGAGACACCCTCGCCGGCATTCTGGGCGCGATCCTAGCCCGCTACCAGGCAGAGACACCCGCTGAGACCCGGAAATCAAAAGACTACGCACTGCTGGCCGCCGCCGCTGTCCTGATCCACGGAAAAGCCGCCGAACATGTACACCCAGCCGGTATGCCAGGCCCGCTACCGCCTACCCTGGTGGCTGAACACATACCCGGTGCAGTGGCCCAAACCCTAGCCTCACATCCCGCATAAAACAGAAAAAAGATGCGCCCCGTAGCAGAAATGCACGGGGCGCCTTGGTTCAGACCAGAGAACAGGGCTTCTAGTATGCGCCCTCCTTGGCAAAAACAGCTCGGACGGTGCGGAATAGAATCACGAAGTCACCAATAACAGACCAGTTCTCAACGTAGTAGAGATCAAGCCGAATGGACTCTTCCCAGGAGAGGTTAGAACGGCCAGAAACCTGCCACAGACCCGTGATACCTGGCTTAACCAGTAGCCGACGGTAGGCGTCCTCCTCATACTGCTCAACCTCAGCGGGTAGCGGTGGGCGAGGACCGACCAGCGACATATCGCCGATGAGCACGTTCCAGAGCTGGGGGAGCTCATCGATAGAGTACTTGCGAATGAACTTACCGATCTTGGTGATGCGGGGGTCATCGGCCATCTTAAAGAGCACACCGTTTCCCTCGTTCTTATCGATGAGTTGATCTTTGAGCTCTTCAGCATTGGGAACCATAGAACGGAACTTAATCATGTGAAAGCTGGTTCCCTTGATGCCCACGCGCTCCTGCAGGAAGAAAATCGGTCCGCCGTCGGACTTCACGAGCAGGGCAATGGAGACAAGCAGAGGGGCTAAGACAATCAAGCCGAAAGCCGAAGCGAAAACGTCAATACTCCTTTTAACAATTGCCTTTGCCCCGTCGATCCTGGGAGTGTGGACGTGGATGAGCGGAACCCCGTTCAGCGGCTGGGTATGGATACGGGGGCCTGCTATATCGGTCAGGGCCGGAGCCATAATGAGCGCGACATGAGCAGCCGCTAGAGCCCAGCCCAGTCGCCTAAGCTCGGTAGGGTTCAGGCCGTGCCCGGTTGATACTGCTACGGCATGGATATTATTGTCACGCACCACCTGTAAGACCTCTGCAGGGTCGGGTGAATAGCCAAGAACAGGTAGGTTCTCGTCATCTAAACGGGTCCCTGGGCTCAGGCGTGGAAGGTAGGCCGCAACAGGACTTAAGCCTGAGGTTCTTGCGCCTTCTAAGGTCTTGAGGAGGTGATTGCCAGAGGCGACATCCCCAATAATCATGACTCGGGACAAAGCCCTACCCCGGTTGCGCCAATGAACCAGCCAGCGGCGGACGCTCCACCGGGCACAGAGAAGAAGTAAGAGGCCAATAGGATAGGCCAAGATAACGTAGGTGCGGGCAAAATCTATTTTGGTCAGGTAAGAAAAAATCGCAATGAGTGCAAAGAAATAGCTGGTAGCCTTTGTCACTAAGCGATATTCGTCGTTGCCCTGGCCCAGGTAACGGATGTTGCGGCTATTGGCCACAGACAGGGCAAGAAACCAGATAATCCCAAACACTACGCCGGTTGCAATATAGCCCCAGGGCAGTTCCTTACGCCCCATAACCCCGGAATTAGCAAAACCAAAACTTGCGACATGTGCTATGGCAAAGGTGATTGAAATAGCCACAATATCTGCTAGATAAAGGGCGATTCGAATTTTTGGATGCCAGGTACGGCGGTTTCTGGTTTCTTCCCACCGTGCCTCGATGCGCTGATCATTCACTATTGCGATATCCCCTAAAGTGTTGGCTGTACCCGGTGCGAGCGGTGGTACAAGCCTGTGCGACTGGATTCTTAATACTATCAGGATGAACTAATAAGGGGATCGCTCAAAGAGGCAGAACCCTCACAGCTTCTCGGTGAGAAGCAGATGATCTCCCCCACAGGTTCTCGGATTTTCCTTTTTATAGTCTAAGACAGCCCGGAAGAAATTTTTAGGGAGTTTCAGCACATGGCAGGCAATTTATCGGTCCAGACCGGCAGTGCTCAAGATGAAGTCAATGACCGGTTCATAAAGATGCGGAAGGACATTGTCATCCATAGGTACAGCTACCAGGATCTGCCCTTGCTCGGCAGAGACAAACAGGCCAGGATCGTTGCAGTCGGCGATACCAATAGTGGGTAGACCTGCCGATGCCGCATAGCCAGCCATACCGTGATCGGCTACAACGAGCTGGGGGAGGGTCCCCAGCTTTTCCAACTGGGTCAAAGCCAACTGCATGGGGCCGGGAAAATGGGTGTGCTGTAGATTGCCGTACTGCTGGAACATAACCACATCAAAGATTTGGCGGATATCCCCGTCAAGGAAAGAATCGCCTTCATCAATACCCAGGACTGTTGCACCGTGAGCGCGTGCCGCCTGAGCCATAGCAACATAGATGGGGAAAAGGCCAGCGGGGTGACCTGTCGCAAAAAGAATAGACTGCTTCTCTTTAACGGCCTGCCCAAAGATACGGGCATAGACGGTGAGCGCGTCAATGCAGAGCTCTGCGCTGATGGTGTCCTGGCCCTCAGTATGGGCGGGGTCTGGGCTGGTGCCTACCCGGCGGGCCATCAGCGCAAAGACGTCCTGGTAGGTCCAATCGCGCGTCCAGCTGACTCCGAAGTCCAGGTGCTCGTTGCCATCCACAAAACCCTGGAAATGGGACAGGTTGTTTTCGCGCGGAGTTGCGACCTGCCCGGTAATGCGAGCCTGGTTCAGGTAGGCGGAAAACTCTGAGCGACTCATGTTAAATGCCACGGTGAATCCTTAGGGTTGTGCTAGTGAAAGCTGACGGTAGATGCGGTCAAGGGCGCGGGCTGTCTGCTCCCAGGTCATGCGGCCCGCCCGCGCTGCGCCCGCTGCCCCTAAGCCCAGGCGGAAATCGGGGTTCCGCACCAATGATTCTATCGCCTGCGCCCAGGCGTGAGGGGTTCGCTCGGTAACCAGGATACCTGTAAGACCATCGGCGACAGCCTCTACTAGTCCGTCTACTTTGCTGGCGATTACCGCAGTTCCGCAAGCCTGAGCTTCAAGGGCCACCAGACCAAAGGTCTCAGAGGACGAAGGGCAGGCAACGATATCGGCCCTGCGGAAGACATCAGCCAGCTCAACCGCTGACACCGAAGAGCCAAGCGTGACAGCCTGGCCCAGACCCAGCTGGTGCGCTCGCTCCAGTAAGTCCTGCTCGTAGGTGCCTCCCGACCTGCCCATAATATCGAGACTGACCTGCAAATCCTCAGGGAGAAGGGCAAGAGCTTCCACCAAGAGATGAGGGCCTTTGAGGGGCTGGGGGCGGCCAGCAAAGACCAGATGAGCGGTGGTGTCGCTCCCGGTGTTCAAGGCTGATACCCGAGTAGACGGGTAGAAAATAGAAGTATCGACACCGGGGTTAATCACGCAGAGCCTGTCATCGGTTGCACCATAGTAGCGGCGCATCTGGTCAGCCTCAAACTTGGTATTGACCACCAGCGTCGCGGCTTCTTCTACTAGTTGCTTCTCGCCCTCCCACCGCTCGGCAGGTTCGGGAGACTCGCCCTCACCCAGCCGGGCATTTTTAGCCGCGGCGGTGGTGTGCATGGTCTGAACCAGGGGTATATGAGGGTAAGCCTCACGCGCGGCCAGCCCAGAAAGCCAATAGTGGCCGTGAAGAACACTGGGCTCACGGGTAGCTTTTTCACCTACTGCACGAGCAAAATCGGGGATAAAAGCCGGAAGATCAGCCTTGGCAAGACCAACCGCACGGGGAAGAACCAGACTGTGAACCTGCGCCCGCTCACCTAGAGTATCTGTGCCAGAGGGGCCACCATCGGTACGAAGTGTAAAGACCTCCACCGTGAGCGCGGGGTCCAGAGCTAAGAGCGCTCGCAGAGAACGGTCAATATAAACATTCATACCACCGGCATCCCCCCTGCCAGGCTGGGCTAGGGGGGAGGTATGCATGGAAAAGACATGCAGATGCAGAGAATCTGAGGGTTGCTGTGCCACCCTACCTACTGTACCTGAGCACTCACCCGCACCGATGGCCCAGCCCTCAGATCTGCCACCCACCGGACGCTGGCGGCCCGCGTGGTCTATGGTAGGAATATAAACCCTCACACCTTGGCTCAGAGCAGGAGCAAAGCATGACCCTTGAAAGCGCCTACCGCCAGTACGGCTATGTACCCACCGACGCGCCCGGTGATGCTGAACGCCTAGCCATCATTGACCTGGATGCGGTGGAACACAACGTGCGCCGTATCAAAGAAATCATCGGGGACCGCGACCTCATTGCCGTGATTAAGGCTGATGCCTACGGGCACGGTGCAGTGGATGTTTCCCGCTCAGCCTTGGCCGCCGGTGCCGACTACCTGGGGGTGGTTCACCTTAAAGAAGCCCACGCCCTGAGGCAGGCGGGAATTGATGCGCCGCTCATTGCCTGGCTCCACACCCCCCGAACGAACTTTGAACAGGCTCTGGCCGACGGAATCCAGCTCGGAGTCTCTAGCCGCTGGGAGCTGGAAAAAATTGCCCTGGCCCACCGCGCCAGAGGCCAAGAACAGCCCGTGCCTGTTCACCTTAAAGTGGATACGGGGCTGGGGCGTAACGGCGTCACCCTGCAGGAGCTACCTGCGCTGGCAGGCTATGCCAGGGAGCTTGAAAAAGCCGGGCTTATTAGCGTCTACGGACTCTTTTCGCACCTAGCGGTTGCCGACGAGCCTCAGCGCCCTGAAACCGCCGACCAGTCGGAAGCCTTTGACCGGGCCCTTGCGATTGTGCAGGCCGCGGGGCTTGAACCCCGGCTCCGTCACCTGGCTAATACCCCAGCAACGCTTACCGCCCCTGAGAAGGAAAACCCCGGCAGCCTGCTTCGAGATGCTGTACGCGTTGGGCTGGGCCTTTACGGCCTCTCGCCTCTGGACGGTCACAGCCCCGAAGATCTGGGCCTCAAACCGGTCATGCACTTACAAACCTTCATTAACGCGGTCAAAGAAGTGCCCGCCGGTCAGGGCGTCTCCTACGGGCTGAACTACATCACCGATCAACCCACCACCCTGGCCCTCATACCGGTGGGTTACGCAGACGGTGTGCCTCGGGTCGCCACCGGCGGTCCGGTACGTATCTACCCTGCCGGTCAGGCCGCCCGCACCTACCGGGAAGTCGGACGAATTGCCATGGACCAGATGGTAGTAGATTTGGGCGCTCCCGGCCTCGCAGACCCCGCCGCAGGCTACCTGGGCGCTCCCGCCGTCCTTTTTGGTACCGGGCAGAATCCTGCTGTCACTGAGTGGGCCCAGGCTGCCGGAACCATCAACTACGAAATTGTCACCCGCATCTCCCCTCGTATCCAGCGGGTGAGCATTGGCGGTTCATGGCGGACCGCGCCCCAGAAATAAGACCCCGCAAGCCTACGAAAGTAACCATGAGTAAGCCCCTCCTGCTTGACCTTGAAATCACCGGTCCCGAACATACCCGTGCGCTGGCTCTAGCTCTAGCCCCCTACCTCCACGCCGGCGATGTGCTCATTCTGACCGGCGAGCTAGGCGCAGGTAAAACCACCTTTACCCGCTCGCTCGGTGAGGGCCTAGGAGTACGCCAAGGCGTCATCTCACCCACCTTTGTGCTCTCACGCGTCCACCCCAACCTGCCCAATGGACCCCGCCCCGGCGGGCCCGACCTGGTGCATGTGGATGCCTACCGACTGGCCTCAGCCGAAGAACTCGATGACCTGGACCTGGAATACTCCCTAGATACCTCCGTGACCGTTATTGAGTGGGGCAGAGATAAGGCAGAGCACCTGAGCGAGAACCTGCTGGACCTAGAGTTTTCACGGGTCACCGGGGCAGACCTGGCAGAGACCGACCCCTACCAGCTCTACGCCCCCGGCCAAGAAACGGAGCGCGAGGATGAGGACGGGCACCCCGAACCGCGCCGCCTTCGTCTGCTGGGGACCGGGCCCCGCTGGGAGGCCACCTGGAAGCAGCTCACAGACACCCTCACCTCAGTGGGGCTAGACTAGGGGAGTGCTTTTACTCGCTCTTGATTCATCTGCAACCGCCTCTGTAGCCCTGGGCTCCTATCAGGGCGGTACCCTGACCGTCCTGGCTCACCGGGCTACCACCGATACCCGCTCACACGCTGAGGTCATGTCGCCCTTCGTGGAGCAGGTTCTGGCTGAAGCCGGCTACCGGGGAAGAGACCTGGATGCCCTGATCACAGGTACCGGCCCCGGCCCCTTCACTGGTTTGCGCGCCGGTATCGTTACGGCCCGCACGCTGGCTTTTGCCTGGGATAAGCCCCTCTATGGCCTGATGAGCTTGCAGGCTCTGGCAGAAGCTGCTGCGGATACCGCCCGCGCCCGGGGGCACCAGAAGTTCTTGGTTGCTAGCGATGCCCGCCGCCGTGAGGTCTACACCGCCGTCTACGAGCTGACCGGCACCGGCTATACCCTGCTGGATGGTCCCACCGTGGGCTCTGCTTCGCAGGCTCCCCACTTACCTTCCTACGGTTTTGGTGCTGGCCTCTACCCTCAGGACCTTGAGAGCCAGGAGGGCTTTGAAAGCCTCCAGCCCGATGCCCCTAGCTTACTTGCTGCCGCCTGCCGCTTAGGAGTGGAGAACCTGAGCCAGGACACCTCTGCGCTCTACCTGCGTGAATCCGATGCCAAGGTTCCTCTTGCTCGCAAGAAGGCACTGGGCTCATGAGTCTAGCTGCCCTGCCCACCGGTCTAGCGGGCGGAGTTACCGCCCGGCCCATGACCCTGCACGACGTCCCTGCCGTTCACACCCTAGAGCTTGCGCTTTTCCCCGCCGATGCCTGGCCCCTGGACATGTTTCTGGCTGAAATCACCCACCCCAGCCGGGCCTACATCCTGCTTGAAGCTCCGGCCAATGATACCGGCCCTGCCCAGGTCATTGGCTACGCCGGGTGCATGAGCGTAGCCGACACCGCCGATGTGCAGACCATCGCCGTGCTACCAGCCTACCAAGGGCTCGGATACGGGCGGGCCATGCTGGACTACCTGGCCAGGGAAGCCAGCGCCCGAGGAGCCGAAAAAATCATGCTCGAAGTACGAGCCGATAACCCCCGCGCCCAGGACCTCTACCGACGCAACGGCTACCAGCACATTCACACGCGCCGCCGCTACTACCGCGACGGGGTCCATGCTCTAATTATGAGCAAAGAGCTCCCGCCTGCGATCGAAGCAGACCCCGCAGATAATCCGGCCTCCGCCTAGCCCCGCACCCGGCCAGGCCTCATCCCGGCCCTTAGAAACCTCAGCAAAGAAGACTAACCATGACAGACCAGCCCCTTGTCCTTGGCATTGAATCATCCTGCGACGAAACCGGCATCGGTATCGTGCGCGGCCAGACCCTGCTGACCAACACCGTGTCTTCGTCCATGAACGAGCACGTCCGCTTTGGTGGTGTGATCCCTGAGATTGCCTCCCGCGCCCACCTAGACGCCATGATTCCGGCACTGCGCGCAGCCCTGGATGAAGCCGGGGTGACCCTGGACGAGATTGACGCTATCGCCGTGACGGCAGGCCCTGGCCTTGCCGGTGCCCTGATGGTGGGTGTCTCAGCGGCTAAAGCTCTGGCCACCGCTACAGGCAAGCCCCTCTACGGTATTAACCACCTGGTAGCCCACGTGGGAGTTGGCCTGCTCGATGACTGCGGCATTGAAGGTCACACCGCCGACTTTCTGGACGGTCTACCCCCCAGCGGGTTAGGTGCACTGCTCGTTTCCGGTGGTCATACCGAGATTCTGGCGGTCCGGGATATCACCGGCGATGTAGAACTGCTGGGGGCGACCCTCGATGATGCCGCCGGTGAAGCCTACGACAAGGTAGCCCGGCTGATGGGGCTGCCCTACCCCGGCGGGCCTGCCATTGACCGAGCCGCCGCCGGTGGCGATGGCACCGCCTTTGCCTTCCCCCGCGGCCTATCCACCCGCAAATTTATGGGAACAGCCCAAGAACCCGGACCCCACCGCTACGACTTCTCCTTCTCCGGCCTCAAAACCGCTGTGGCCCGCGTGGTGGAAGGCTTTGAAGCTCGCGGTCAAGAAGTGCCCGTGGCCGATATTGCCGCCAGCTTCCAGGAAGCGGTGGTTGATGTGATCACTGGCAAGGCCATGCTAGCTTGTACCGAACGTGGGATTGATACCCTGCTTCTGGGTGGCGGTGTAGCGGCGAACTCACGCCTGCGCTCGCTGACTGCCCAGCGCTGTGCAGAGAACGGGGTTAAGCTGGTGATCCCTCAGCTGAGCCTGTGCACGGATAACGGGGCCATGGTCGCGGCTCTGGGTGCCCGGCTGGTATCGGAAGGGCGTGCGCCCTCCGGTCTTGATTTCACCGCTGATTCTTCGCTACCTGTTACCACTATTTCCCTCTAGGGGGCAGGGGCCTAGAGTCCTTCGGTAGCCTGAGCTACCAGGTCATCGACCACCGCGCGCAGGTCGCCCCGGTTCTCGTGCGCTACTCGGCGCTGACGCTGATAGCCAGCTCCCTCACGGCAGATACGCTCAATATCGACCAGCTCAGCCTGACAACCCAGATCAGCGGCTATGCCCTCTAGCTTGTTGAGCAGGCCCAGGACGTCCTCGGTGATGGGGCGTTCTGCATTGGCGTTATCCACAATAACTACGGCATCGGTGCCGTATCGGGCTGCCCGCCACTTGTTTTCCTGGTGGTGCCAGGGCTTGAGCGGCTCAATGCGCCTACCTGCTTCAATCTGACGGGAGAACCACTCGACCAGGCACTGGGTAAAAGCGGTGAGCGCGGTGATATCGGCAATAGAGGCCAGCCCGTCGTAGGCCCGCATCTCAACGGTGCCGTACTTGGGTACCGGGCGGACATCCCACCTGTTCTCGCTGGGGTCATCAATCACGCCGGTGGCAACGAGATCTTCTAGGTAGTCTTCGTAGTTTTCCCAGCTCTCAAAGGTAAAAGGTAGGCCTGAGGTAGGGAGCTGCTGGAAAATTTGGGATCGCTGGGAGGCGAAACCGGTGTCTTCACCCTCCCAAAAGGGGGAGCTGGCTGAGAGCGCTAGGAGGTGGGGGTAAAAGTTGGTAAGCCCGTTGAGGACGGGGAGAGCTTTGGCTCGGGAATCTACACCGGTGTGGACGTGTACCCCGTAGATGATTTGGCGGCGGCCCCAGTATTGGGAGCGGTCAAGCACCCGCAGGTAGCGTTCTTTGCCCACTACCACCTGTTCTAAAGCCTGAGAGAAAGGGTGGGTTCCTGCGGAGAAAAAGGCTAGTCCGAGCCGGTCGGTAATTTCCTTGAGTTTTGCTGTTGCTTGGGCCAGCTGGTCGGCAGCTTCTGCGGGGGTGCGGCAGATGCCGGTCACAACTTCAACCGTGTTATTGAGGAATTCACCGGTAATGTGCGCGCCCGGCCCCGGCACTAGTAGGTCGGGGTTTTGCTCTTGAATCAGTGCCAGAACCTCATCAGCCCTACCCGCTAGTTCACGGCTAACGGGGTCAACCAGGGCAAGTTCCCATTCCACGCCAAGGGTGGACTGGGCTGAGGATGCAAACTGCATGGTGGTGCTCCTGGGGACGGGTGCTGTCGCTGATTCTATCTTAGGCCAGTGGGCCCTCTCCATGAATTGGGTGTCACCGTGTGACGGGGGGCGGGTCGGGGGTGTTTCTTACTTTGTATTTGCCCGATGCTGATCTTATCAACTGGCTTGGGGGCTGGCCTTTAAGGGTGTTGATGACAATAGCACCGGGCAGAGGAGAAGGCTCCTTGAGTCATCTCCCGCCCTTGGTCAGCGGCACCTGTATAGGTTCAGCCCAGATTGCAAGCCGCTGAGAATCCAGCCCCTGACCCAGCCGGGTGAGAATGAGGGTTGCCTCCTTGCGAGCTTGCCCCTTTTTCTTTTTAGCACCGGCGAGGAGCTTGGCTCGAAGCTGTTCTGGAACGATATCTACCCCACGTTTTTTGACGGTAAGGGCGGTGATGCCGTTTTCCTTGACCCAGCGTTTGAGGGCTTTCTCATGCAGGGGAAGTATCTGCCGGACTTCAAAGTACTGGGCGAGCGCGGTGGGTTCTAGAGTGTCTGTGGTCAGGTAGGCGATTCGCTCGTCGATGAGGTGGGCGCCCAGTTTGTGCGCTAGGTCGGAGACAAGGTGGGACCGTACTACGGCTCCATCGGGTTCAGCCAGGTAGGTGGCTAGTTCACCGATGGTGGGTTCGTATTGGTGGGTGCCGGTGCTTTCGGGGGAGTCGAGAGCAGAGGTGATGTCTTCCAGAAGTTCTGGTTCTTGTGGGTTTTTGGAGAGTAGGCTGGCTGCTCTACGCACCCTCTTGCGGGCCAGGGCGTTGAACCAGAGCACTACTTCTACAACGGAGCCACCGTGGGATACCCATTCGGCTTCGCAGTTGGCGGGAATGTGTTCGTGGGGTAGGCCCGGGCCCATTTTGACACCCATGGGGATGCCGGTTGCCGCCAGTTTTTCGATCAAGGAGAGGGGAGGGGAGAAGGCTTCGGGGTCAAAGAGTCGGGAGGTGGTTGCGCCACCCTCAACTTCGCGGCGGGCCGGGTCGAGCCAGAGCGCTTGAATCGCTTGACCGTTTGCGGTGGTGAGGGTCTGAACGTCAATGTTTTCGACATTGCCGACGAGCACCTGCGAGTTGGGGTAGTGGGCAAGATTGTGGGCTGTGAAAGCGGCGGTTGCGGGGTCTAGTTCTACGGCGGTGATGGCAAGGCCTGCGGCAGCAAAGGCTAGGGAATCAGCGCCGATGCCGCACCCTAAGTCGGCTACAGAAGTGATCCCTGCGTCCTTGAAACGTTGGGCGTGACCTTTAGCGACGGCGGCCCGGGTGGCCTGCTCGTAGCCTGCTTCGGTCAGGAGCATACTGTGGGCCTTATCCCCGAACTTATCTGCTCCCTGGGTGCGGAGCTTTGCCTGGGTGAGTATGGCTGAACTGTCTTCTGGGCTGAAGCCGCGTGAGCGCAGGGTGCTGGCTGCTGCCAGAGCGCGGTCGGTGAAGTAGGGGGTGAACTCGTCGATAGCGGCAAGCTGTTCGTGCGTGAATGGGTGGGCTGGGGCAGGGGTCAGGCTAGTCATTGCCTACCATTCTAGTGCCGGTGGGGAGTATGGCCCCGCCAACTGGCACGGTACAGAGTAGAGCAAAGACACCTGCAACCGCTACTAACGAGCTTGCTAAGGCGGGAGAAGCCCCCGAGCCTGATCGTTGCCAGAATCTGAATGGGAACGATAGCACCTAGCCCCATTGAAAAGAGGACGGTAGGAACTAGAACGGGCCAGAAAATCAGTTTGAGCACGGGTACCTCCACATCACCAGAAAGTAGTCTATAACACACAAAAAGGTGCGCTGTGTGCGAAACCTGCGCCGTATCTTGCCCCCTGAGCCATTACCGGCCTAAAGTTTTAGTTAGCACTTGACCGCTTACAGTGCTAAAGATGCCCGGTAGGTAAGACCGCGACGATACCAGCACCGGGCGCTGCAGCACCGGTCACCCCATAATTTCTATTTTTAAGCCTTCTCATAAGGAGTACCTCGTGGCAAACATCAAGCCCCTCGAAGACCGCATTGTCGTCCAGATCGTCGAAGCAGAGCAGACCACCGCATCCGGCCTGGTTATTCCCGACACCGCCAAGGAAAAGCCCCAGGAAGCCAAGGTTATCGCTGTAGGCCCCGGCCGCATCGACGACAAGGGCAACCGCATCCCCGTAGATGTAGCAGAAGGCGACCTTGTCATCTTCTCCAAGTACGGCGGTACCGAAGTTAAGTTCGGTGGCGCTGAATACCTGATCCTCTCAGCCCGCGACGTTCTGGCTGTTGTCTCCTAAGTTCTAGCGGAACCTACCACACCCGTTAGTACCCAAAGAAAGAAGTAAGGATTCATGGCAAAACAGCTTGAATTCAACGATGAGGCGCGTAAGCACCTACAGGCCGGTGTTGATAAACTGGCCAACGCTGTCAAGGTAACCCTGGGCCCCCGCGGCCGTAACGTGGTTCTTGATAAGCAGTGGGGCGCGCCCATCATCACCAACGACGGTGTCTCCATTGCCCGCGAAATCGAGCTGGAGGACCCCTACGAGAACCTCGGCGCTCAGCTGGCTAAAGAGGTAGCAACCCGCACCAACGACGTTGCTGGTGACGGCACCACCACCGCAACCGTTCTGGCTCAGGCACTGGTTGCCGAAGGCTTGCGGAACGTTGCCGCTGGTGCCGCCCCCGGTGAGATTAAGCGGGGAATTGAGCAGGCAGCCAAGCTGGTTGCTGAGCGCCTTCTGGCGAATGCCCGCGAAGTTAAGGGCGAAGAAGTGGCTCACGTTGCCGCTATCTCTGCCCAGTCACCTCAAATTGGTCAACTGCTGTCCGAGGCTTTCTCTAAGGTCGGCCAGGATGGCGTTATCACCATTGAAGACGGCTCAACCACCGAGATTGAGCTTGAGGTCACCGAAGGCATGCAGTTCGATAAGGGCTACCTGTCACCCTCCTTCGTGACCGACCCCGAGCGTGCCGAAGCTGTCTTGGAAAACACCGCTATTCTGCTCTACCAGGGCAAGATCTCAACCGTTGCCGAGATTATGCCCGTCCTGGAAAAGATTGTTCAGGCCAAGAAGCCGCTGACTATCATTGCCGAGGACGTGGACGGTGAAGCCCTCTCCACCCTGGTGGTCAATAAGCTCCGCGGCAACCTGGATGTTGTGGCCCTCAAAGCTCCTGGCTTTGGCGATCGCCGCAAGGCAATCTTCCAGGACCTTGCCGTTCTGACCGGTGCTACTGTCATCACCGGTGAACTGGGTATCTCCCTGGACGCTGTCACCCTGGAACAGCTCGGTTCAGCGCGACGCGTAACAGTTACCAAGAACAACACCACCATCGTTGACGGCGGCGGCACCTCCGAGGCTGTTGCTGACCGCGTCGCCCAGATTCGCAGTGAAATTGAGCGCGTGGACTCCGAATGGGACCGCGAAAAGCTCAAGGAGCGCCTGGCCAAGCTGGCCGGCGGTGTTGGCGTTATTAAGGTAGGTGCGGCAACTGAGGTCGAAGCCAAGGAGCGCAAGCACCGCATCGAGGACGCTGTGTCATCCACTCGCGCGGCTCTTGAAGAGGGCATCGTAGCCGGTGGCGGTACCGCCTTGGTTCACGCGCTTGCTGCCCTGGATGGCGTCAAGCTCGACTCTCAGGAGGCTCAGGTCGGTATCGACATTGTGCGCCGTGCCCTGGTTCAGCCTCTACGCTGGATTGCTGAGAACGCAGGCCAGGATGGCTACGTCGTTGTCTCTCGCGTCGCTGAGTTGCCCATCGGTCACGGCTTTAACGCCGCAACCGGCGAGTATGAGGATCTCATCGCTCGCGGTGTCATTGACCCCGTCAAGGTAACCCGTTCAGCACTAGAAAATGCAGCCTCCATTGCTGCGCTGGTTCTGACCACCGAGACCCTGGTCGTTGAGAAGCCCGCTGAAGACGAGAACGAACAGGCTCAATAAAATAGCTGTCCGTTAGGTATACCAGCCGCCTCAAGTTCTGCCCGCTATGGTGACCAACACCGTAGCGGGCAGAACTATTTGTATTAACAAAACACCTGAAAGTGGCGGTAGGATGCAAGAGCTAGAAAGATTGGACCTGGCTAGCAGGTCGCAGGCCAGAGCAGCAGTAGGCTGAAAGGAGGAAGCCCACAGCACTACGCGGCGCTAGAAGCTATGACTGATTCTCAACTCCGCCAGCACCGGGCGCCCTCTACCGGAACCATACGAACCGTCACCCTCCAGGCAGAACGAGCCTGGCGCCCCGAAATTCAGGGGCTGCGGGCACTGGCTCTGCTCCTGGTGGCCGCCTACCACCTGTGGTTTGGGCGGGTATCAGGTGGCGTGGATGTCTTCCTGCTCATCTCTGCATTTTTGCTAACTGGCTCGTTCACCCGAAAGCTGGAAGAGGGTAAAATCCTTGAGCCGGGGAGCTGGTGGGGCGCTAAAACTCTGCTGGCCTACTGGGTTCATGTCTTTAAACGCCTGCTTCCACTTGCTTCTATTACGGTTCTGCTGACCCTTCTGGGCACCTATTTTTTTATTCCGGCTGAGCGTTGGCTACCCATTATTGATGAAGCTAAATCTGTGGTCCTCTACCAGCACAACTACTGGTCAATCGAGAACGCCGTGGACTACTATGCGGCGGATTCATCGCAGGCTTCACCCTTCCGGCATTTCTGGTCGCTCTCAGTCCAAGGGCAAATGTATGTGCTCTGGCCGCTGATTTTCCTGCTCCTTGCCCTGCCCCTGGGTAAGCGCCGACGCTGGGCGCGCTGGCTGTTGACCCTTGCTTTCGGCTTGATTTTTGCCCTGTCGCTGTCCTATTCCATTGACGAGACTGCCGCCCACCAGACCACCGCCTACTTTAATACCCAGGCCCGGCTGTGGGAGTTTGCACTGGGATCCCTGGTCGCGCTCTGGCTACCTGCGCTCAAACTGCCCCGGCACCTGCGCGCTCTAATGGGGTGGGCAGGTCTTGCGGGCTTGGTGAGTTGTGGGTTTGTGCTCGATGTGAACGGTACATTCCCCGGCTATGTTGCGCTCTGGCCTACCCTCTGCGCGGCTCTGGTGATCATGGCGGGGGATACCGGCACGCTCTGGGGCCCCGAAAAGCTACTTACCTGGCGCCCCCTCTTGGCTTTGGGCGGTTTCTCCTACGCACTGTACCTGGTGCACTGGCCAATCCTCATTTTCTACCTCTCCCAGACCAAAGAGGCCAAGGCTGGCTTCGTCGCGGGACTGGTTCTCCTCCTCATTTCTGGTTTACTAGCTTGGGCCTTGACTAAAGCCGTCGAGCAGCCGCTTCGGGACTGGGCATGGCCCAACCGTTCCATCGTCGCCGGGTTTGTCACAGCTACCCTCTTTGCGGGCCTGGCTCTGGCTCCCTCCTACGCATGGACCTCATCCATCTACCGGCAGGCGGTAGCCGCTGAAGAACACCGGGCAACGAATAACGTCGGGGCCGCTATGCTGGACTCCACTTACGAGTACACAGGGGACGAGGACGCCACCGTAATCCCTATTCGAGCCGTACTGGATGCCGACTGGGCTGATTTAGGCCCCTCCTGCACCGAGGCCGCACCCGAACTGGACCTACCCGAATACCTGGAGCGGGACTGCAACTTCGTGGTGCAGACACCCAATCCCACCGGGACGGTGGTTGCCTGGGGCAACTCCCACACCCAGATGTGGATTACGGCCCTGCGCCCCCTGGCAGCGGAAGAGGGCTGGAACTTGATTGCCCTGACCCGCCCCGGTTGCTTCCTAGGGGAAGAAGATAACGAGGCCTACTCCAACGGCTTTGAATGCCAAGAATGGGCCGAAGAAAGCTCCAACTACATACAGCAACTACACCCGGATATCGTCATACTCCAGGGCACCAAATCGGAGGCAGAACTGCCCGATACCGTCCTTGCCAATGCTGAACAGCGTATAGAGGAGCTAACCCATTCGGATATCAGAGTTATCGGGGTTCGTGACACGCCCCGTATGGAAACCATGCACAAGGACTGCCTTGACTCCTTTGGCACATTCGATGAGTGCACCATGGATCCAGGCCAGGACGTATTCGAGAGCCCTTTAACCGCGTTGGAAGGGCGTTACCCAGGGTTTGCGGCTCTCAACCTTTCAGACTTGGTCTGCCCCAACAACGAATGTCCTGCCAGTATCGGTAACATCTATACCTACTTTGACTATGACCACCTCACCGCTACCTATATAGAAACTCTGGGCCCCTACTTTGACCCTCGCCTCTTGGAGGCTGTGCATCGTGCTGATCAAAGCGCACAGACTGCCGCAGATGATTCAGCTTTCTAAGATGAGCTGACCGGATATACCTAGAGCGGGAATGTGTGGGCTAGTCTGGTAGTTATGGGCTTTGAGGCTTCCTACCTGCCGGTGCAGAGCTGTTGCAAGGGGCCGGGGCGTCCGCTCGCACAAGCCAGCCAAGCAGACTAAGATTAAAGATAGTGTCGCCCGCGCTAGATGACCCCCTTCGAAAGGTAGCAACCCCTCCATGACCACTCCTACTGCTCTGAGCGAAGACCCCTTCGGCTTTACCGGACTTACCTACGACGACGTTCTCCTGCTACCTGGCAACACCGATGTCATTCCCTCCGAAGCAGATACCACAACGCGCCTAACCCGCCGTATCTCTATCGGTTCACCCATTATTTCTGCGGCCATGGACACCGTCACCGAAGCTAACCTGGCAATTGCTATGGCTCGCATGGGTGGCATGGGCGTTATCCACCGTAACCTTTCAATCCAGGATCAGGCCGACCACGTGGACCGCGTCAAGCGGAGCGAATCGGGCATGATTACCAACCCCGTTACCGTCGGTCCCGATGCCACTATTGCTGAACTTGATGCGCTCTGCGGGCACTACAAGGTCTCGGGTCTTCCCGTGGTGGATGATTCCGGTGTTCTGGTCGGTATTATCACCAACCGCGACATCCGTTACCTACCCGAGTCCACCTTTGAGACCACCAAGGTCCGTGACATCATGACCAAGATGCCCCTGATTACGGGTCATGAGGGCATGAGCAAGGACGAAGCCTTCGACCTGCTGGCAAGTAACAAAATCGAGAAACTGCCCCTGATTGATGAAGCAGGTAAGCTCACCGGTCTGATTACGGTCAAGGACTTCACCAAGAGCGAGCAGTACCCCCGAGCCACTAAGGACGAGGACGGTCGCCTGCGCGTCGGTGCCGCTATCGGATTCTTCGGTGATGGCTACGAGCGCGCCATGACCCTGATCGAAGCCGGTGTTGACGCCCTGTTCGTGGATACCGCCAACGGTCACTCCCAGGGCGTACTCGACATGATTGCCCGCCTCAAGAAAGACAGCGCAGCCGCCCACGTTGATGTTGTGGGTGGCCAGGCCGCTACACGGGCCGGTGCCCAGGCCATTATCGATGCCGGTGCCGATGCCGTGAAGGTGGGCGTTGGCCCCGGTTCTATCTGCACCACCCGCATTATCGCCGGCGTTGGTGTGCCCCAGATTACCGCTATCAATGAATCGGCTAAGGCCGCTATCCCTGCCGGTGTTCCGCTGATCGCGGACGGCGGTATGCAGCACTCCGGTGAAATTGGTAAGGCCCTGGTCGCAGGTGCTGACTCCGTGATGCTTGGCTCCCTGCTGGCCGGTACCGCAGAATCACCCGGCGACCTAATTTTTGTCAACGGCAAGCAGTTCAAGGCCTACCGTGGCATGGGATCACTGGGGGCAATGCAGTCCCGCGGGGGTAAGAAGTCTTTCTCTAAGGACCGCTACTTCCAGGCCGATGTGTCCTTAGAGGAGAAGCTGATTCCCGAGGGAATCGAAGGTCAGGTGCCCTACCGTGGCCCCCTGTCCTCTGTACTGCACCAGCTCGAAGGCGGCCTGCGCCAGACCATGTTCTATGTGGGTGCCCACACTATCGACGAACTCAAGCACAAGGGCCAGTTTGTGCGGATCACTTCGGCAGGCCTGAAGGAATCACACCCGCACGACATCATGATGACGGTAGAAGCCCCCAACTACCGCCGCTAAGCGCAGATTGTTAGCACCGCCTGCCCCCAGAATTGGGCGGGCCTGAGCAGAAAGCCACCAACCGGCTAGACCGGTGAAAGGAAAAGCTATGAACGACATCCAAATTGGTATGTCCAAGCGTGCTCGCCGCACCTACTCGCTCGATGAAATTGCCCTGGTTCCTACCCGCAGGACCCGGGATACCAACGATGTGAACGTCACCTGGCAGATTGATGCCTTCGCGTTCGAGACCCCCATCATCGGTGCTCCTATGGACTCGGTGATGTCACCGGCTACCGCTATCGCTCTGGGTAAGCTCGGTGGCCTGGGTGTTCTTAACCTGGAAGGGTTATGGACTCGTTATGAGGATCCCCAGCCCCTACTCGATGAAATCACTGCACTGGATGCAGAGGATGCCCCAGCCGCGACCCGCCGCATGCAGCAGATATATTCGGAACCCATTAAGGCTGAGCTGATAACGGCTCGCCTTGCTGAGATTCGTGAGTCCGGTGTCATTGTGGCAGGTTCGCTGACCCCGCAGAACACCCAGGAGTTCTATGAGACTGTGGTGAAAGCTGGTGTTGATATCTTTGTGATTCGCGGTGCAGCTGTTTCTGCCCAGCACGTTTCGACTAGCCGTGAGCCTCTGGACCTCAAAAAGTTTATTTACGAGCTCGATGTCCCTGTGATGGTGGGCGGTGTAACCGGTTATACCCCCGCCATGCACCTGATGCGCACCGGTGCCGCTGGTGTCCTGGTTGGCTTTGGGGGCGGTGCGGCCCTCACTACCCGCCGGGGCCTGGGTATCCAGGCCGCTATGGCAACTGCTATCTCCGATGTAGCAGCCGCCCGCTCGGACTACCTGGACGAATCGGGTGGCCGCTACGTCCATGTGATCGCTGACGGTTCGCTAGGCCGCTCCGGTGATATGGTCAAGGCTCTGGCTATGGGGGCCGATGCTGTCATGATTGGTGCGCCTCTGGCTCGTGCCCTTGAGGCCCCTGGTGCCGGCTGGTACTGGGGTAACGAAGCCCATTCCAAAGATTTCCCGCGCGGTGTACGCACCTACCAGGGTACCGTGGGAACCCTCAAGGAGGTTCTCTACGGCCCCTCGGCTCACACCGACGGTAGTTCTAACCTGGTAGGTGCCCTCAAACGGGCGCTGGCTACCTGCGGGTACACCGACCTGAAATCTTTCCAGCGTATCGATGTGAATTTCACCCCCTACGTCAAGTAGCGTCGACGGCCTCGCTCTTGCTGCTCACATGCAGGGGAGCGGGGCCTGCACGCTGTCACCCATGTTTGTAAGAGGTCTCTGAGTTGCTGAAAACTGCCCTAACCCCACGCTGGTTGCTGGGCTTGCTCCTGGTGCTGGCTCTGTCCAGCGGCTTTGTCATGCTCAGTAAGTGGCAGCTTAACTCATCGACCATGGGGCAGCTTACCGCTGACCCGGCCAAGGATAGGGTAGGCCCCTACACCGAAGTTCTCCAACCACACAGTGCTCAGCTCGCTAGCACTGTAGATACTGTAGTTGAAGCGCGAGGTACCTATACTCCAGGCTCCTCCTACCTGGTAGAAAACAGGCTTAAAGATGGTGTCCAAGGCTACTGGGTAATTGCTCTATTCACCCCGGAAGATAGCCAGAACGTGGAAACCAGTATGGGATCTAGCCCCCGGGGTATCGCTGTGGTGCGCGGCTGGTCTAAGGAGCCCCTTGTGCCTCCGGAACCTCAAGGGCCGGTGACGGTAGCCGGTCGTATCGTGGCTAATGACCCACCGGTCAATAGTAACCAGAGACACTCCCAGCTTGAGAACAAGGACCGTTTACTGGGGTCAGCCAGCCCTGCCTACCTCACGAATGTGTGGAACGCCCCGCTCTATGACGGAATCCTGACCCTTGATTCTGAGAGCACAGAGGGGACACCGCTGGCTGATGACGGAACCATAGCTATAAACGCCACCATCATCGGGCAGACCGATAACTTCCTGCCGGTGCGGGCGCCTCAGGTCACCGATGAGAATGTTGACTGGCTCAACATCTTCTACGCCCTAGAATGGCTGGTTTTTGCTGGGTTTGCGCTGTATCTGTGGTATCGCATGCTTAAGGACGCCGTTGAAAAGAAAAATGATCCGGCTCTCTACTTCGAGTATGAGGGGGAGTACTGGGTAGACGAAGAAACCGGCCGCCCCTACTACTATGACCCGGCGGATAAGACCTACTATTATTTCGATGAGGTCCAGTCAACTAATAATACCGAGTCACACTAAGATTTCTCAGACAAATAAGGCCTCTGCCAGCTTAACCCTAATCCGGTAACTGGCGCAGAAGAACGAATTAACCCACGAAAGAGGGAACAAGGTGACTGAAGAACCTACCCCCCGCCCGGTCAATCGGACCGATGGCAAGAAAGTAACCCTAGCAGAGAGCAAAGCTGAGGCAAATACACGCGGTGGTTTTACCGTTCGCAAGAAGTTTGGCGGAACGGAGGCCCAGATTCGTGGTGCTCTCACCTTCTATAAGTGGTGCGCCTGGATATCGGGTATCTTCTTGTTGCTGCTGGTTGCTGAGATGATTACGCGTTACATCGTTGGTTATGACCTTATTGCGGGCGGAAGGGATGCGCAGACCGGGCAGAGCCTTGCCCTGGGCTGGCTGAATAGGGAAACCGGTAACCTGCACGGCGGTGTAAATATTTCCACCTGGGTTCTGATCGTTCACGGCTGGTTTTACGTCATTTATCTGATTTCTTGTTTCCGTCTTTGGCTGCTGATGCGCTGGGCATTGCCGCAGATGATTGTGATGGCCTTAGGTGGCGTGGTCCCCTTCCTTTCCTTCATTGTTGAGCACAAGATTCATGCGGAAACCCTCGCTCTGCTCGATTCCAACCCGCAGGCAACTAAACGGTATTAGCCCGGTAGCTACTGCAACTGTTGACAGGTTGGGGGGATGCCTGCCAGCCAGACCCCAATCTGCTTTAGAATAAGACCTATGGAATTCCCTGGGACCGGGTCTTTCGGTTGCCGCTGAGCGTGTACCGTCTATCTGGTCCAAACCCACAACCGAAAAGGTAAACATCTGTGACTACTCACACCCCCAACGAGGAGCTGGATCAGCGCCCGGTATTGGTCGTTGATTATGGCGCCCAGTATGCGCAGCTGATCGCCCGCCGCGTGCGAGAAGCTGGTGTCTATTCGGAGCTGGTGCCTCACACCATGCCAACCGAGAAGATGCTTGCTAAGAACCCTGCAGCCATCATTCTTTCTGGTGGCCCCTCATCTGTTTATGAGGAAGGTGCACCCAAGGGTGACATTGCCCTCTTTGAAGCTGGCGTACCTGTATTTGGTATCTGCTATGGTTTCCAGGTCATGGCCCAGACGCTGGGTGGCAAGGTCGCCCAGACCGGTTTGCGTGAATATGGCGCAACCGACGCTGTCCTGTGCGCGCAGAACTCTTCTTTCTTGACCGGTACCCCTGCCACCCAGAACGTGTGGATGAGCCACGGCGACTCTGTGGCTGAAGCCCCCGAAGGTTTTGAGGTTCTGGCTAAGACCCCGGGCGCGACTGTTGCCGCGTTTGTGGACGAGAAGCGTAAGCTCGGTGGCGTGCAGTGGCACCCCGAGGTTAAGCACTCGGACTACGGACAGCTTGCTCTTGAGAACTTCCTGTTTGAGGTTGCGGGTCTGGAGAAGTCCTGGTCAACCGGCAACATCATTGATGAGCAGGTTGCCAAGATCCGGGAGCAGGTAGGCGATGATCAGGTTATCTGTGCTCTGTCTGGCGGCGTTGATTCCTCTGTTGCGGCCGCTCTGGTGCACAAGGCTGTGGGTGATCAGTTGACCTGTTTCTTTATCGACCACGGTCTGCTCCGTGAGGGTGAGCGTGAGCAGGTGGAGCAGGATTACGCCTCCACCATGGGTATCAAGGTTGTAACTATTGATGAGTCTGAGCGGTTCCTTGGTGCCTTGGCAGGTATCACTGAGCCTGAGGCTAAGCGTAAGGCTATTGGCCGCGAGTTTATCCGGTCCTTTGAGGCTGCTCAGCGCAAGCTGATTGAAGAGGCTGGCGCTGAGGGCGGGGACATCAAGTTCTTGGTGCAGGGCACCCTTTACCCCGATGTGGTGGAGTCCGGTGGCGGCGAGGGCGCGGCGAATATCAAGTCGCATCACAATGTGGGTGGCCTCCCCGATGATTTGCAGTTTGAGCTGGTTGAGCCTCTGCGTACGCTGTTCAAGGATGAGGTTCGTGCTATTGGCCGCGAGCTGGGTGTTCCCGAGAAGATTGTTGCGCGTCAGCCTTTCCCCGGCCCCGGTTTGGGTATCCGTGTGATTGGTGAGGTGAACAAGCATAACCTGGATATTCTGCGTGCGGCCGATGCGATCGTGCGTCAAGAGCTGACCGTTGCGGGTATGGATGAGCAGATTTGGCAGTGCCCTGTGGTTCTGTTGGCTGATGTGCGTTCTGTGGGTGTGCAGGGTGATGGCCGTACTTATGGCCATCCGATTGTGTTGCGCCCGGTGTCATCTGAGGACGCTATGACCGCAGATTGGTCACGTTTGCCCTATGACCTGTTGGCCAAGATTTCTAACCGGATTACTAATGAGGTGGCTGAGGTCAATCGAGTGGTTCTGGATGTGACTTCAAAGCCTCCGGGAACAATTGAGTGGGAATAAATCAATTTTTCGCCCAAGGGTGGAAATAAAAATTGATTTATTCCGAGGCCATTGCGTAGCGGGCCTCGGGAGAGCCGCACGAGCGTAGCGAGTTCCTTTACTTGGATTTTTCCCCACCTGGGGAAAATAAAATTTTTGTTATTCGCCGAGCATAGCGAAGCGGTGAGGCGGGAAACAGCACGAGCGTGGCGGGTTCCTCTACTTCAATTTTTCGCCCAAGGGTGGGAAATAATGATTGATGTATTCCGAGGTCTTAGCACAGTGTTGAGCCGGTGTCTGTGTGATTCTGGCAAGCAGTTTCAACCTGGCTTCTTGAATTGTGAGAGTTTTCGTCTCATCTAGTGAATGGGTAGGTGCCTGGAAGGTTCCTACCCATTCTTTTATGCGCAGGGGGTTACAAATTGGGGGAGAGCAGTTAGTTTATTAAGGGAGCTGTTTACCACCCCCCTCGGGTAGGCAGCCCTTCTTCCTGCATATTTCCCTCTAACTGGAAAACGACACACACATGTACCCTTTAACCTTGAGCGGGCCACCCCCACGGCCCGTGAACAGTAGTTTTCTTAAGATAGCTCTTGCGAGTATTGTGCTGGCTCTTGGCAACTGCTTGCCAGCGGCTCATGCCTTGGAGGCTCCGGAGCCTGATGCGGCGTCTTTGCCTGCTAGCGCTTACCAAAGTGATTCAGCGCCACCTGAGCCTGGGAGTAAGAGCCCTGGCGCCCAGATGGGCCAGGGCTTGAAGAAAGCCCAGAGCTGGCGTGCTGAGCAACTGGGAAGGGACACAGGTGATGACGTTCAGGCCCAGACCCCTCAGGCTGATGCGCTAGGGGTGTACGGCCTGGACGTATCGGGCTGGCAACCTTATATTGACTGGCAAATGGAGTATGCCAAGGGTGCCCGTTTTGCTTATGTCAAGGTGTCGGAGGGCAACTACTATACGTCTCCTACTTTCTCCTCCCAATATGGGGGTGCCCAATCAGTTGGTATGCCGCGAGGCGGCTACCATTTTGCCCTGCCGACTCAGTCGAGCGGTGCTGAACAGGCCCGTTTCTTTGTGGCAAATGGTGGTGGATGGAGCCCCGATGGTAGGACTCTGCCCGGCCTGTTGGATATTGAGTACAACCCTTATAGCCAATTCGGTAACATCTGTTTCAATATGACTCAGGCACAGATGGTTGCTTGGATCGATGATTTTGTTCAGACCTACAAAGCCTTGACCGGCCGTTACCCTGCTGTTTATTCAACCACTGACTGGTGGCTCACCTGTACGGGGGATACTCCCCGTTTTAACTACCTGCCCTTGCACCTGGCCAGTTACAGTAGCCTCCCGGGGGCTATGCCCTCGGGTTGGTGGACCTACGATATCTGGCAGTACTCATCGACCGGCCCCTTTGCTGGGGACTCTAACTATTTCAACGGGTCAGTGCGCGATTTGAGGGCTTTCGCAACATTCTTTAATTACAAGCCGGTGGGTGGTGTTTCGCCCTATCAGAGCCCTGCTGCCTTCCGGGACGTCTCGGCTAGCCACGTTTTCGCTGGTGAAATTAATTGGTTGGCTTCTGCAGGCCTTACGCGGGGCTGGTCTGATGGTACTTTCCGACCTGAGGCGAGTATCTCGCGTGAGGCCATGGCAGCCTTTATCTACCGTATGGCTGGTTCGCCTGCTTATACGCCGCCGCAGGCTTCTCGTTTCCGTGATGTTCCTGTGACTCACCCCTTCTATAAAGAAATTAACTGGTTGGCTGACCGCGGCATTAGCCAGGGCTGGCCCGATGGAACTTACCGGCCTGGTGAGAGTATCTCGCGTGAGGCTATGGCGGCTTTCTTCTACCGCTTAGCTGGTGAGCCTGCTACCAGTGCTGGTTCGGTCTTCTCCGATGTCTCTGCCCAGCATGCTTTTGCTCGTGAGATTAGGTGGTTCGCTGATCAGGGTATTACTCAGGGCTGGGCCGATGGTACGTTCCGCCCGCAGGCACCAACGACTAGGGCAGCTATGGCGGCTTTCATGTACCGCTACACTTACCGTCCCTAGTATGTGATCTATCCATTTCCGAGTGGATCACAGCTACAAAGAGCCCCGCCCCCGTGATAGGGGCGGGGCTCTGACTCTGCGGCGACCTTTGAGGTGCTGGTAGAATCACAAAGCTTGAGGTGCTTGAGCCGAAGCTGAAACAGGGGCTCAAATCAGCAGTCAGGGGCTTGTGCACCCAAAATATCTAGCAAATATAAATGATGGTGCGCTCCTGGAAACTAAGCAACTACTCGATAGATCTTTGCCTCGTAGGGGCGCAGGGCGCTCCCGGCATCATCTGCATAGTTGCTCAGTACTAGCTCTACCCCCGGTAGTGCTGCCAGCTCAAATTCGCGAGTCAGCTCACGGTCGGTAAAGTTAGCAACCACGAGCAGTTTCTCCCCTTCACCGTGACGTTCGTAGGCGTAAACCTCGGTGTCCTCAGGGGCAAGAGGAACAAAAGTGCCGTAGACCAGCAGGTCTTTAAGCTCACCTCGGCGCAGGGCTAGGAGCTGACGGTAATGGTGCCAGAGTGAGTCGGGGCGGCTCATTGCTTCTTCAGCGTTGATGTCCACATAGTTGGGGTTCAGCCCAATCCAGGGTTCAGCGGTACTGAATCCGGCCTTGTGCCCAGCTGACCACTGCATGGGGGTGCGGGCATTATCTCGACCCTTGAGATGGATGAGAGCCATAGCCTCATCGGCGCTGATCTGCTGGCGCTGGGTGACAAGATCGTCGTAGAAGTTGATGGAGTCGAGGTCCTTGTAATCCTCAATCGACTCGAACTTCACGTTGGTCATGCCCATTTCTTCGCCCTGGTAGATATAGGGAGTACCCTGCATGCCGTGGAGTACTGTTGCCAGCATCTTGCCGGATCGCTCCCGGTATTCGGGGCTGTCGTTCCCAAAACGGGAGACGATGCGGGGCTGGTCGTGGTTGTTCCAGTAGAGTGAACCCCAGGCCTTGCCTGCCAGCTCAAGCTGCCAGGTGTTGAGAACCTGTTTGAGGGCGGTCAGTTCAAGGGGCTGATATGACCATTTGCCCTCACCGGGGGCGTTATCCAGGCCGACGTGCTCAAAGTGGAAAATCATGTGGAGCTCATCGGAGGTGAAGCCCGAGAACTGAACTGCATCCTGGGGGCTGGTGCAGCTCATCTCACCCACGGTCATGCAGTCGTAGTGGTCAAAGGTTGCCATGTTCAGCTCGTGCATCCATTCGTGAACGCGGGTGCCGTTTTTGATAACAAAGGGGATAGATGAGCTGTGCTTGTCGGGCACAACCGACGGGTCATCGGGTAAGCCCTCGGGCTTGGAGATAATGTTGATAGCGTCCAAGCGGAAACCGTCAACACCCTTATCGAGCCAGAAGTTCACCAGGTCGAAGATTTCCTGGCGCACGGCGGGGTTCTCCCAGTTCAGGTCGGGCTGCTTAACCGAGAACATGTGCAGGTACCACTGGTCTGTATGTTCGTCGTACTTCCAGGCGGGCCCGCCAAATTCGCTACCCCAGTTGTTGGGGGGTAGGGGCTTACCTTCAGCATCCACACCGGAGGAGTCGCGCCAGATGTAGTAGTTGCGGTAGGGGTTATCCCGGCTTGAGCGGGCCTGCTTGAACCACTCATGCTCGTCGGAGGAATGATTGACGACCAGATCCATGAGAATTTTGATGCCCAGTGAATGGGCGGTCTCCAGCATGGTGTCGAAATCTTCCATGGTGCCGAACTCGGGCATAATGGCTCGGTAATCGCTGATGTCATAGCCCATGTCGTCGTTGGGTGATGCAAAGACCGGGGAAAGCCAGATGACGTTGATACCTAGCTCTGCTAGATAGGGCAGGCGGGCTGTGATACCCGGGATATCGCCGACACCGTTGCCGGTGGAATCCTGGAAGCTACGGGGCCAAATCTGGTAGACGACCGCTTCTTTCCACCATTTTTTACCTGAATTATCTGCCATGGGTGCTCCTTGTTGTGCGTGCTTAGATCTTATGGGATAGGGGTTAAGGCCAGCTTACCGTCAGGCTTGGTAGAGATAGACTTTGGCCTCGTAGGGTCGCAGGGTGTTTTGGGCGTCATCGGGGTAGTTAGATGTCAGCAGAGTATGTTCTCCTGCGGGTTCTTGATAGGTGCGCTCCAGGGTGTTATCGGTGAAGTTGGCAATGACCAATAGAGTCTCTTGCTCCGATGCGCCGGTACCGTGCCGGTAGTAGGCGTAGACCTGCTCATCCTTGGGGTCTAGGAGCTCATAGGTCCCGTTGACCATGATCGGGTGCTGGTGGCGGAGGGCAATGAGATGCTGGTAGTGGTAGAAGACCGAACCGGGGTCAGCGAGTGCCTCTTCCGCGTTGATTTCGGTGTAGCGGGGGTTGAGTTTGAGCCAGGGTTTTCCGCCTGTAAACCCTGCGTGGGCTTCTGCCTTCCACTGGATAGGGGTGCGGGCATTATCGCGCCCGGACTGAGAAATGTAGCGGAGCATATCTTTGTGGCTGACCAGCCCGGAGCCAACCAGCTTGCGGTAGGCATCGTGAATCTCGATGTCCTTGTAGTCCTCGATATTTTCAAAGTAGACGTTGGTCATGCCGAGTTCTTCACCCTGGTAGATGTAGGGGGTGCCCTGTAAACAGTGGAGTACGGTGCCGAGCATCTTGGCTGAGAGTACCCGGTATTCGGGCGAGTCGTTGCCAAAGCGGGAGACCGCGCGGGGCTGGTCGTGGTTGTTCCAGTAGAGGGCGTTCCATGCTTTACCGGACAGGTCGTTTTGCCAGCGGCTGAGGGTGTCTTTGAGGTCTACGAGCTTGAAGCGGGTGTCGTTCCACTTACCCAGGGCCGGGTTAGGGTTGCCGTCCAGGCCCATGTGCTCAAACTGGAAGAGGGTTTGGAGTTCGCCCCGGTCAAAGCCGGTGTAGAGCAAGCCATCTGCGGTATCGACGTGTGGAGTTTCGCCCACGGTAATCACGGGGTACTTGCTAAGAACTTCACGGTTCATCTCTTGAAGGAACTCGTGGACGCGGGGACCGTTGGCCACCATACCCAGCGAATCGGTCTTAGACCCAGCGGCCACAGCCGGGTCATCGGGGTAGGCAGGGTCCTTGGAAATGAGGTTAATGACGTCCATGCGGAAGCCGTCTACGCCCTTATCCAGCCAGAAACGCATAAGGTCATAGACCTCCTGGCGGACGGTGGGGTTCTCCCAGTTCAGGTCTGGTTGTTTGACTGAGAACATGTGTAGGTAGAACTGTTCTGTAGTCGGTTCCCATTCCCAGGTGGACGGTGAAAAAGCGGCAATCCAGTTGGTGGGCGGGATTGGCTCTCCCCGTTCGGTATACCCGGCGGGGTCTTTCCAGATGTAGTAGTCGCGGTAGGGGTTATCCTTACTGCTCTTGGCCTGGATGAACCACTCGTGTTCATCGGAGGTGTGGTTGACAACCAAGTCCATCATGATTTTGATACCCGCTTGGTGAGCGGCGGCCAGTAGGGTATCGAAGTCGTCTATGGTGCCAAACTCAGGCATAATGGCCCGGTAATCGGAAATGTCGTAGCCGTTATCATGGTTGGGTGACTTGTAGATGGGGGAGAGCCAGATAAGGTCTACCCCCAGCCTGGCCAGGTAGGGAATCTTCTCGGTGATACCGGGTAGGTCACCGATGCCGTCGCCGTTGGAGTCTTTGAAACTGCGTGGGTAAATCTGGTAGACAACGGGTTCCTGCCACCAGGCTGTTTCGCGGTGAGATGGGGCGGTCATGGGGTACCTTCCTCAGACTGTAGGAGAGAAACGATTTAGAGGTTGAGAGTGAGCAAAAGCCCGGAGTGGTCCGAGATAGCCTGATCTGATGTATCGGGAAACACCACGCTGTGCTGGGCCACGTCAAGAGGCTGGTTGGCTAAGACCAGGTCAATCCGGAGGGCTTGGGTGAAGTTAGTCCAGCCGTGGATAGCCTTATGCACAGTATGCTCCCCTTGAATCTGGCTTGCGGTCAGATAGGTATCGTGCCAGCCCAAAGACCGCATGAGCGTGTACCCCTCATCGGTTACCTCTGCCGCATTATTGAAGTCACCGGCAAGTAATACTGTCTCAGAGCCAGCAAGCTCTCTGAGAGACCTATTGAGAATCTCAAATTCCTGTGCAAAGAGCGAGGCCCCCTCTACTTCCCACCAGCTCATGTGGGCGCTTGTAACCCACAGGCCACCGTGCTCAGCGCCCAGCTTGGCAGCAATGACGACCCTGCGCGCAACGTCCTGATCCGTGTAAGTAGGGGACACATCGATACATTCAAGCCTTTGCATCGGCTCGCGAGTGAGCAGCGCGACCCCCTCGTCATAGCGCTCAAAACCGAGATGGGAGACCGCCCAGGCCCAGTGGTAGGGGCGATCTAGCTTTGCCAGGAATTGGTTGAGCAGTAGCGCAAAATTGTCCTGACGCACGGGGCGGTCAGCTCCGCCCGCATACCCCAGCGGATGCTCAAGGATGGGGGAGTGGATAAACTGGTTAACCTCCTGCAAGGCCACGGCATCAATTTTTTGTTGGACGATAAACTGCGCCAGCTCATAGATTTTGGAAACCTGGTGAATCTCAAGCCAACTGTGGGTATTGAGGGTTAGGAGCTTCATAGCGGCCTCGGCTCATTCTTTCGTGCCCTGACATTTTCTCTGCTCCATTTATCCTAGGTAAAACCCCCGCCATAGCGCCCCCGGTAGTAGGGGCCCCGGGGCCGGTATTTTTACCGGCTCCCGTAAAACGTGCCAGTTCGTGGCATTAATTCCAAAGTGAGTACAAGCGGGGGACTAATAGAACAGAGGGTGATTAGATAGGCCTAGTACTTACACGGTCAGCACTTGACAGATCCCGCTTGCCCCAGAGGCAAAGGGACAGGTGCGACCTACACACGAAAGGTTCTTATCCGATGATGGAGAAGATTCAGAGGTTCGGCTCGGCCATGTTAGCCCCCGTCCTCATCTTTGCATTCGCCGGTCTTGCCGTTGGTATCGCTATCATCTGCAAGAACGAGCAGCTTCTAGGCGGTATTGCCGCTGAGGGTACCGGCTGGTATAACTTCTGGTCAGTCTGGGAGTCAGGAGCCTGGACCGTCTTTAACCAGATGGAACTCCTCTTTGTTCTGGGTCTTCCTATTGCCTTGGCGAAGACCGCTCAGGCCCGCGCGGTTCTTGAAGCGGGTATGGTTTACCTGACCTTCAACTACTTCGTTGCTTCAATCCTGAGCATCTGGGGCGAGAACTTTGGCGTTGACTACAGCGTAGATCTTTCAGAAGGTGCTGCCGGTACCGGTCTGAAGATGATTGCCGGTATCAAGACTCTGGACACCGGTATCTTCGGTGCTATTATCATCTCCGCCATCGTGGTCTGGCTGCATAACCGCTACTTCGGCACTAAACTTCCCGATTTCCTGGGTATCTTCCAGGGTACCCAGTACGTCTACGGTCTGGGCTTCTTCCTCATGATGCCTGTAGCTCTTGCCTTTGTCATGGTCTGGCCTACCATTCAGACCGGTATCGGGTCTCTCCAGGGCTTCTTCATGAACTCTGGTGTGTTCGGTGTTTGGCTCTACACCTTCCTAGAGCGCATCCTGATTCCCACCGGCCTGCATCACTTCATCTATACACCTTTCGTCTTCGGCCCGGCTGTTGTTCCCGATGGCATCACCAAGTACTGGGTTGCTAACCTGGATACCTTTGCTAACAGCACCACTCCCGTCAAGGAACTCTTCCCCGGTGGCGGTTTTGCCCTGCACGGTAACTCCAAGGTCTTCGGCCCTCTGGGTATTGCAGCGGCTTTCTTCACGACCGCTCGCCCCGAGAAGCGCAAGGAAACCCTGGCACTGCTAATACCGGTTTGCTTGACCGCAATGCTGATTGGTATTACCGAGCCCCTGGAATTTACCTTCCTCTTCCTTGCACCTCCGCTCTTCGCCGTCCACGCGGTTCTCGCGGCAACAATGTCCGCTACCATGTATGGCTTCGGCGTTGTGGGCAACATGGGCGGCGGTCTGATTGACTTCCTCTTCCAAAACTGGATCCCCATGTGGCCCAACCACTCAGGTATGGTGCTGACCCAGATTGCTATCGGCCTCTGCTTCACTCTTATCTACTTTGTGGTCTTCCGCTTCCTCATCCTCAAATTTGATTTCAAGACCCCCGGGCGTGAAGCCGATGGCGGCCAAACCAAGCTCTACACCAAGGCTGAATACAAGGAAGCCAAAAAGAAGGGTGCCCTGGGGGCTGAGGACGCCGCTGCGGGTCTTGCTACCGCAGAAGCAACCGACCCCTACACCCAGCGAGCAAGCGACTTCCTGGCTCTCTTGGGCGGCCCTGAAAATATCGCCCAAGTCAATAACTGCGCGACCCGCCTGCGAATCTCCGTTGATAACCCCGAGCTGGTGGGAACCGAAGCTGACTTTAAGTCAGCAGGTGCGCTTGGCCTGGTCAATAAGGGTAAGGCCCTGCAAGTCATTGTGGGTATGGACGTGCCCCAGGTCCGTGACAAGTTCGAGGAACTGGTCAATAAAGGTAAATAAGGCCTAGCCATTTATTTTTCCCATCGAGGGCTTCTGAGAAAACACCTATACTGTAATCACCGCAGTGACCGTGAAAGACTCAGGAGCCCTTGGTGGATTTACAAGAACTTGTCAACGCGCACCAAAGCCGTTTGAGCGACACCGAACGCGAGATACTCGCTTTCATGTTGAACAACGAAGAGTTTGTCGCCGATTCCACTATTAGCGCCCTGGCGCACAGGACTTTCACTTCAACCTCCAGCATCATCAGGTTGACCAAGAAACTGGGCTTCTCGGGTTTTGCCGAGCTAAAGTTCTTTGTCAAGAACTCCCTAGCTGGGCCCACGACTCCTCCTATTGATTTTCTGGAAAGCGGGCGCAACGACATCCTCACAACCTATGAGGGGTTGATGGCTACTGACTTCACGCCTATTGTGCAGAAGATTGACACCGCACGAACTATTTACTGCTACGGCACCGGGTTCGCCCAGCGGACCGCGATTCAGGAGTTCTCCAAATCGTTGCTAACCTGCGGAAAATTTACACACGTTATCCCTGCTTCGAGTGAGTTCAGGGGCAGCATTGGGGTGATGAAACCAGAAGACCTGGTGATCATTGCTTCCCTGTCCGGTGAAACCGAGAGTGCCCTACCCACAGTTCGGGCATTGGCCTCGAGGAAGGTGCCCATGATCGCTATCACGGCTCTGGGTGTTAACTCTATTTCGGCAGTGGCTGAGCACGCCCTTCACTATGAGAGCACCCCGACCGTGACCAGCATCCATACGGAGCCCTTCCACTCTTTTGTGACCTTGAGCGTGCTCTTGGACTATATCGTTCGCCAGTACATCCAGTACCTTGACCTTAAAGAAAAAGATTCATGAATTCCATCTTCTACGCCCTGCGTAACACCCAAAAACTGCGAACCTTTATGTTCTGGTACTGGATCGTTAGCCCCTTTATCTACTTTTCCTACCAGTATGCAGTGTCCCAAAGTGCGCAGGTGAGTATCAGAGAAATGCTCAACCAACCTGCTATTGCTCTAGCCTTTATCACCAGCTGTATTTCAATTATTATGGCCGGTCTACTTAGGGGCGCTGAGGTCGAGAACGAAAGCACAGAGCGTATTTTTGGCATTTTTGCCGTGGCGCAACAATTACTGGTCGGTAATATTCCCGGATTTTTGTTGAGCTATTTTTATACTCGTTCCCTCTGGGACGCCACTGGCGAGCCCTTCGCCCCCCGCATGAAGTGGGTGCTCCTGGGCGGCATGGCACTTACTGGCTTTCTCTCTTTGCTCGTTTTGGTCGCAAATTTTAACCTCTATATTGCAGGCTAGATAGGTTCCTAACCATCCCGGGGATTCTGCTCTCATCAGGAAAAGCTTGCCGCGTGAAGTCTTATTAGGCCATGTTCACACTTTCTCGAGTACAGCGGAAAGATAAGCCGCAACCAGTCTTTACTGCAGTAGTAGCTTGAAGGAGCAACTATGATAGTAGAGACATAAAAACGTGCAGAAAGCCAGAGTATTTCAGTGAACGAGCAGGTTGCCCCCAAACCAGCCTTGGGACATGACTATGCCCAGCCCCCTACCCCCCAATCAACCCGGGGGGATACTGGCGTTGGCACCGTAGCTGAGCACGCCCCAGATTCCTCCCCTGCGGTCACTGACGACCAGACCACCGCCCAGATCCAGGCTGGCCTTGAGGCCTGGGCTGAGCAGATGGAAATCTACACCGGCCCCGATGCCATGCTTGACTTCAATCAGGTTGACTATGTGCACATTGATTTGACTGAGGCAAATTCGTCGGGTGTTGCTCAGATGTTCATGGGGCGCAAGACCCGCCTATCGACCATTCTGCGCGATAAAGCAAGACTAGAAAGCGGCATGGTTGCCGCCCGGGCCTTACGCACTAAAATCTTTGAGCTGGCCACCAGCCACGGGCTAGACGCCGGCTACTTCGTAGCGGGTACAGCCTCCTGGCTCTCCCACGACATTCGTGAGGGCCGCATGATAGGGGAGAAACGTTTTATTGCCCCTATTCTGATGGCACCGCTCAGCCTGACCCCGCACCCCACCAGCGATGACTTTGAGGTTCAGATAACCGGCCCCGCCCAGCTGAACCCCGCTATGGTACGTCAAATCAAAAAAGAGTACGGGATTAACCTGGGCACCATGGACGTTGCTCAGCTAGCAAACTCCATGAGCAAGCTGGACCCAGAGCCCGTGATTGAGAGAATGAGGGCAACTACCGGGAATATCCCCGGCATGACCATTCAGTCCAACTATTTCATCTCAACATTTGCTGACCTGAAAGAAAGCACGGGTGAACTGCCGGCTGATGCCCACACCGATCTGGTGCGTGATATAGCCCAGCTCAAGCTCAACCCGCTTGAGAAGCCTTTTGTGGCACCGATTTATAACAACCGGCCCTCACTGGATACCCGTGACCCCGACACCGACATGCTGGTGCTTGACGCCGATGCCAGAGCTCAGGAAATCGTTGACTTAGCGCACCAGGGCCACTCCATGACCGTAACAGCGGCACCGGGCACCGATCAGCTGGGTACCGCAGTCAATATAGCGGCGGCCCTTATCCACCAGGGTAAGTCTGTTCTGGTGGTCGGTGAGAAGCGCTCAACCCTGGCAGATTTTAGCCGGGTACTCAACCGGGTTCACATGACTGATTTGGCCTTCACACTATTGGTTGAGCGGAGTCCAGAAGAGTACCGCCAGGAGTTTATTCAGGCGATTATTCGCGATGAGAAAGCACCCGCCCCAAACGTCAGCGAGATTCACCGGGAGCTTGTCGAAACCCGCAATAAATTACGCGGCCACACTGAGTCATTGCGCTTTACCGAGTCGCGCTGGGGCTGCTCAGTTTACGATGCCCTACAGACCCTAGCGGCTCTCACCGCGCAGGAAGAGCCCCCCGCCACCCGTGTGCGCCTACCCCGCAAGACTATGGACGCTCTGGTATCCCGTAGCGCTACCGTTCAGCGCCTGCAGAGGTACGCGGAACTGGGAGGTTTTCGCCCCTCGACCCGTGTCTCGGCCTGGTACAAGGCTAAGCTGGCCAGCGCCGAAGATACCGCTGCGGCTCACAACCTGGTTAAGAGTCTGAGTGCCTCGCTGGCAAATGTTTCGGCCAAGATGCGACTGATGGCTGATGAGACCGGTATGGAACAGGCCACCACCATGGACGACTGGGGCCTGCAACTTGATTTACTGGAGAGAATTTCGGAGACGCTGACCTACTTCAGGGCAGATATTTTTGACCGCCCGGTCACCGATTTAATTGCGGCAACCGCCAGCAGCACCTGGCGGCGCGAGCACGGCATCGAGATGTCAAGCATTCAGCGTACCCGCCTGCGTAAGACCGCTAAGGAACATATTGTCCCCGGTGAGTCTGTTCTAGACCTTCACGAGAGCCTGTTCATTGTTCAGGGCCAGCGGGAGGAATGGATTACCTGGGTTAAGGACCAGCGCCTTCCTCTAATTCCCCGGAACCTGGCTGAGTTGCGTGCTGATTACATGCGCCTGCTCGATGAGTTTACCGGTCTAGCTATCGTGCTGGAGGACTCACCGGCTGGTACCCGTTTCGCTCAGACCCGTTTGAGTGCACTTGAGAATCGCCTAAATTCTCTGGTGGAGGATCAGTGGTTGCTCCAGACCTTGCCAGAACGCGAAAGCCTCTACCGCCAGCTGTCCGAGATGGGGCTCTCGGAACTGCTTGCCGACTTTTATGAGCGCCAGCTTGATGCTGGGGCTGTCCCAGCTGAACTTGAGTTGGCCTGGTGGCAGACCGCTTTGGAAATGATGCTGGCTTCGCAAGAGCTTGAGATTCTCAACGGTGATGCCCTACGTGCCCTCGAGACCCGGTTCCGCAGGGCTGACTACTCCCATATCTCATCGGGGCCCGCGCGCCTGCACGCCGCTGTAGCTGATACCTGGCGACGTCGGATCCAGGAAGAAGAACAACAGACGGCTTACCTGCGGAGCCAGCTCAAGGCACACGAGTTTAACCTGGGACAGGTGCTGACACACTCACCTAAGATGGCAACCACGCTGCTACCCTTGTGGATTGCAAGCCCCTTCTCGCTATCGGGCAAGGTACCAACCAGCATGCGTTTTGATGCGGTAATCCTCCTCGATGCTGAGTCCACTCCGCTCGCGGCAAACCTGCCTGCTCTCATTCGCGCTGAACAGGTTATTGCCTTGGGTGACCCGCACAGCGGTTTCCCTGCACCCTTTATGGTCTCTGCTGTTGCACGGAACGCACCCCCTGTCCATGACCAGAAGATTGTCAGCACCTTTGAGGCGCTGTCACGGATACTACCGGGGCGTAGCCTCTCTACCGTAAACCGTGCTGTGGATTCGGCACTCTTTGCTTATCTCAACGAGCACTTCTATCGGGGTGAGCTATCAAGCTACCCCTGGGGCGAAGAGATCACCGATGACACTCCGGCCCTAACCGTGGAGTATGTCAACGTCACCGGCAAGGTTTCTGAGAACGCCAGCCTTGATTCGCCCAGCCCGGAGGTGCAAAAAGTCGCCGAGATGGTGATTGAGCACGCTTACCGTACCCCCAGGCAGACCCTGGCGGTTGTGACCGCTACAGCTCGCCATGCCCAGCGTATCGCTGAGGCTGTGCGTCAGATGCTGGTACGCTACCCGCAGTTCACCCCCTTCTTCGCTGCTGGTGATGAGTCCTTCCGTGTGGTCGATGTGTCTCGCGCGGTTGATATGGAACGCGACGTCATTATCTTCGCTTTGGGGGCTGGAAAACTTGCCCAGGGAGCGGCCCACCACTTTGGGCATCTATCTGAGCGGTACGGTCGTGAGAGCTTTGTGCTAGCTATGACCCGGGCTCGTCACCTCACCCGTTTTGTCACCTGTCTAAGCCCGGAAGACCTAGACCCCCAACGCCTCG
Source organism: Rothia sp. CCM 9416 (assembly GCF_048513535.1). Classification (NCBI taxonomy): domain Bacteria; kingdom Bacillati; phylum Actinomycetota; class Actinomycetes; order Micrococcales; family Micrococcaceae; genus Rothia; species Rothia sp. CCM 9416. The sequence goes on from NZ_JBLXXR010000002.1 coordinate 152,011, forward strand.
AGTACGGTGCCTTCGATGTCTACCGCCTACTTCTTGCCTACCGCAAAGAGCAGGAAGCCAAGGCTCAGCGGCAGATGGCTGGACCGATTACCGATCAGTTGCCGGTCAATGAGTTCCTCACTAACGATCACCTCGAAGCAATTGATATGGGGGACTGGCTGCTCAATGATCTCTTGCGCCGTTTGAACCCTCAGTCCACGACCTTGCACCAGTCGCCGGTTCCGCTGCTGTCGCTGGTGATGACCAGTGATCAGGATTCACTGCTTGCCGGTGCGATGGCTAGCCCACGTACACGTAAGCTGATGAACGGTCAGGAACATGTCATTCCTGCTCGGGTGCCTTTGGCTCTTATCTCCGATGGTTCTGACGCCTATGCGGCTTTGAGCGTGCGTGAACGGTCCCGCCTGATTCCTGAGCTTTTAGCCCGTACCGGCTGGAATCATATGACCTGCTGGACCATTGAGGCCTTCTCTGACCCCGAAGCTGTTGTCCGCCGAATCAACAGCTACCTGGGCCTGGGGAAAGACAGCTAGCGCATGACTGCCTCAGAGAGCGCTCCGGAAGAGAGCAAGGATAATACTCGGTTCAGTCCGGTTCCTCGGCCTAGACGGGGCAACCGTCGCGCAAGGGGGGGCTCCCCCATCGGGGGGAAAGAACCCCGCCTTGCAGGTCTAGAGCCTCCTGTACGTCAGCTAGCACCTGAAAATGACGCTCTAGCAACCTGGCTCAAAGAGCAACGCCCACCGCACTACGAATAGGCACAAACACAAGAAGGCTCCCTCACCCCTATAGTGGGGGAGCCTTCATCCGTTTATGGCCTTTTTACTTGCTTTTATCGTTGGCGTAGAAGCCTGAGCCTTTAAAGACCACACCGACCTGGCCAAATTTCTTGCGGAGGGTGTCCTGCCCGCAGGACGGGCAGGTGGTGAGAGCTTGATCGCTAAAAGACTGGTGCTGTTCAAATAGGTGGTCGCAATTCTTGCACTGGTAGACGTAAACCGGCACAGTCGCTCCATTTCGGTGAGGTAAGTGTTATAACCGGGTGCTATTGTACTCTGTTCTTGCTGCCAGTACCCAGTTGCCGTAGTCCCTGCTCCGTCAGCGCGTAGTTGAGGGTTGCGTCCCACTCAGCGTGGGGGAGCCCATCGAGTATCTCGCGGGAGAAGACAAGACCGAGTGTTGAAGCATCCATTGCCTGGGCCGGCAGTAGCTTGAGAAGCCGGTCATAGTAGCCGCCTCCCTGGCCTAGCCGGTTGCCGTGCATATCGTAGGCTAGGGCCGGCACTAGCCGGATATCAGCCTCAAGAAAAGCCTCTGCCCCCAGCCTCTGACCTAGCGGCTCGGATATCCCTAAGGCATTGGTCACTAAGGGTGCCACCGGGCTCCAAAGAACCCAGGCCAGCTGACCATGAGGGAGAACAACGGGGACGAAAACACGGTGCCCGGCGCGGTGAGCGTAGGCTAGGCCATCGAGGATAGGTGGCTCAGTGGGTAGGGGCAGAAAAGCTGCTATGGTCGAGCCTTCGGGCGAAGATTCCCAGAGACTGCGTAGGTGACCGGTAAAGGCTTGGCTCACAAGGTTTAGCTGGCCAGTTTCCCGTCGCCGGTGCCTCAGATAAGCGCGTGCAAATGTCTTGTACTGGCTGGTAGCTGGAGACATGTTGATAATCTTTCGAGCCTAATGACGCAATTAATGGTGCACAATTTATCTAGCATATAAGCAGGTTATGCAGTGTTTTTAGGTATTCTGATGATTATGACAGAAAATAAATCACTTCCCGTGACCAAGGCGGTTATCCCCGCTGCAGGTCTCGGCACTCGCTTCCTTCCTGCAACAAAGGCAACCCCCAAGGAAATGTTGCCTGTTGTTGACCGCCCCGCAATTCAATACGTGGTCGAAGAGTCGATTCGTGCTGGCCTGAACGATGTTTTGATGATTACCGGCCGCAATAAGCGCGCCCTTGAAGATCATTTTGACCGCGTTCCTGTTCTGGAACAGCAGCTTGAAGAGCAGGGTAAAGATGCCTTGCTTCAGAGTGTCCTAGATTCCAACGACCTGGGTGAGATTCACTATGTCCGCCAGGGCGACCCCAAGGGGCTTGGCCACGCAGTTCTGCGCGGTAAGGTGCATGTGGGCAATGAACCATTCGCTGTCCTTCTGGGCGACGATCTCATCGATGAGAAAGAAGACCTGCTCTCAGAGATGGTTGCCGTTCAGCAGAAGACCGGTGGCTCCGTCGTCGCTCTGATGGAGGTACCCGAGGAACAGATTTCTGCTTACGGTTGCGCCGCTGTTGAAGCTGTTGAAGGTGAAGATGGCTTCGTCAAGGTAACCGGCCTGGTCGAGAAACCCGCAGCTGAAGAGGCACCCTCCAACCTTGCTGTGATTGGTCGTTACGTCCTTTCCCCCAAGGTATTTGAGGTGCTGGAAAATACCGCCCCTGGCCGTGGTGACGAAATTCAGCTCACTGACGCTCTACAGACTCTTGCACAGGGCTCAGGCCAGGGCGAAGGTGTCTATGGCCTTGTCTTCAAGGGCCGCCGCTTTGACACCGGTGACAAGCTCTCCTACCTCAAAGCCAATGTCATTCTGGCCTCCGAACGTGATGATCTTGGCCCCGAGCTACGGAGCTGGATTAAAGAATTCGCTGCAGAGCTCTAAAGACAATTTACAGCGCTAATTTTGATGCACGATCTGCGCCATGCAGGGTATCTACTTGGATGTCAAGTAGATACCCTGTTTTCTTACCTGAACCCGCCCCCGCAAAGCAGTGTCAGCGGGTGCGCTCTGCGATAGAATAGGTGAGTTACGTTTATACTTTTCTGCTATTGAGATGGGGGCTGTCTATGGAGCTGCTAAGCACCTCAGGCATTGTCTTGCTTGTTTGTGTACTTGCGGGGCTCTATCTGGTCAGCCGCCGCACAAAACCGCAGGGAACTGCGACGATTGGCGCCGAGAAATACGCTGCTGACGTCATGGAAGAGGCCCCTGAGCCCGCTAGCCCAGAGCGTTCACTCGAATCTGTGCAGACCCTTACCGCTAGATCAGAAGGATCCCCTTGGACCGGTTTCGTACCGCGTTGGGGCCGTCTGGCAATCTTCTCGCTAGCCTGCCTGGCCCTTTTCCTTGCACTGGTCACAGGTCTTATGAGCCTGTGGGCAAGCGCATCTTTCGCCTTCCCCCTGGTCTGTCTGCTTCTTGCTACCGGTTCTCTTACCTTCTTGCGTGTACTTGCAGTTCGAGACAGGGACCGCCGTCGTGCCCGTACCGCCCTGACCGTTGAGAAAGCTCGCAAGGCCCATCGTCCTTCGGGAAGACAGGGCGCTGAAAGTAGAGTGAACCCGCTTTCCCAGCCCGAAACTTCATCCATTGAACTGCGGCCTGCACCTGAGCGCCCTGCCCGCGCTCGTCAGCAGATGCCGGTTAGTCACGCAGCTAAAGCACTACGCAAAGCACGGACCCAGACCCCTGCGACCGCCCTGAGGCCCTCTCTGGCTCCTGCGGCTCAAAGGGACACCGAGCTTACCCCTCGCCTGAGAATGGACGAGGCTCTGCCCGATACTAGCTGGCAGATTACAGAGGTTCCCCGCCCGACCTATCTTGATGCACCCACAGCGCATAGGGAACTACCTACCGTGAATGAGTCAGAGCCTGAGCAACTGAGCCAGACTAAGACTCTTGCGGAGGCCGCTTCGCTCAATCTTGACGATGTCCTCAGGCGTCGGCGGGCCTAGACAAATCTGTGAGCCGTAGAGCTCATCGAAAGAACTGAATCAAGCGCCTGCCCTGAACCTAGGGCAGGCGTTTTTGCATGGGGCGGTTTAGCCGCTACCGCTGATCACCACAGTGAAGGATTCCTTATGGTTGCTCACCACCTAGAAGTTGAACGTAAATACGAGCTTGCAGACCTAGGCGGGCAGGCTCCGGTTATCGCCTGGCAGTTTGAGAGCTGGATAGCTGATACCCCTGTTGTAGAAGAGCTCGATGCAACTTACTTTGATACGCCGCAAGGTCAGCTCGCTGCCCACAGCCTTGCCCTCCGCCGGAGGCTAGGCGGGTATGACGAGGGCTGGCACATCAAATTTGATGTTTCTGGTGACCGCCATGAGGTAGCTTTCAGCCTGGCTGAGAACCCCGAAGATATGCCCGAAGATATTCGACGTTTTGTGCGGGTGCTGACCGCTGGCAGTGCACTTGAACCGCGAGTTGGTTTAGCTACCCACAGGAGCAGGACTGTTATCCGTAGTTCAGATGGCCAGGCACTGGCGGAAATCTGTGATGACCGTGTTCAGGCCCTTGACTACGCCACCGGAGTTGAGCGTGCCTGGCAGGAGTGGGAAATAGAACTTTTAGAGCCGGCGCAATCGGATCCCAACCTTGCTCACAAGGTATTCTCCACGGTCGAGGAGTTACTTCTAGCGGCAGGGGCAAGCCCTTCATCCTCTCCGGCCAAAATTGCGCGAGCGCTCGGAAAAGACGCTGAATTTGAGCGCCGCCGAGAGGCTCACCTCAAACAGTCGGAAGGCTTGCCCGAACAAGGGGTTGAGCTATCCCCGGTTGCCTCTGCGGATGCCGTTTGGCGGGATCCGGCTACATCGGCCGACATGCTGGCAGAGATTGTGAACCGGTACAGCATTGAACTGGGGCAGGCTGATTTGCTGGTCCGGGCAGGACTACCTGATTCCAGTCACCAGGGGAGGGTCATTGCCCGTCAGCTACGGAGCGTGCTTGCTTTCATGGCGGTTCCCTATGCCAAAGATGAGCAGGCTAAGGCGCAGCTTCAAACGATTTTAGGTGGTCTTAAAACCTATGCATCTGAGCTTGAACAGCATCGGAACGGCGAGCTTATCCTGCCTTTGGCTCAGTTAGGCCTTGCACGGACGCAGCTGCTAGGTGATAAGGACCTGGCTGAACTTGCTCATCTGGAGCAGGAACAGACACAGGAAGGCCTGGTGTCTGCTATGACCTACCTTGATTCGTCCCAGAGGTTGAACCTCCAGCAGTCTCTGCGTGATCTGCAAAAAGATTTGGATAGGTTTGTAGATTTACCTGCACAGTGTGAAAAGTACAGTGCTAAGGTCGCTCGGCGCTTACAAAAGAAGATGGTTAAGCAGGGACTTAAAGCGGTGAAAGCCTGGCCTGACTCTGCAGGGGACTTCGCGGTCACCACCGCTTACGATGATGGTGTTCATGACCTGCGTAAGCTGGCTAAAGCTACCCGCTACTGCCTGACTGCCTGCGCCGATGCAGGCATCTCTTTGAGCGAAGGCCAGGAGACCTTGCTCAAGAGCGCTCGCTTACTTCAAGCTGAGCTGGGCAAGCTCACCGATGAGTTGACTTTTCTTGACTGGCTTAAGGGCTTGAATGAGTCCTCCACTGCGGGGCTAAGCCCCTTTACTGTGGGTTGCCTTGCTGGGCGTAGTGAGCATGTAGCCCAGAAGCTGCGGGAAAGTATCCATTCATCTGTTCCCCCAGTCCTGCAGAAGATTAGGTCTATTGACCTTTAGAAGAGGCCCTCTGAGGCGGAGAACCTGGCGCGGTCAAAGAGAAAGGCGGAGGTGCTGGTTGCACCTCCGCCTTGCATCACACACAGGAAGAAAAGTTATCTTGTTGACCTCCTAGCAGGCCTTCCCACAAGGCCCTGAGCTATTTGGTAATAAAAATATAACCTAATTCTGTGGCCTATGGCTAGGGGGTCCCTGTAATTTTTTTAGATTTACCTATTCTTGAAGATAGGATAGCCTAAATTTTAAACTATTAGGCCATGTCAGGTACCTATTTGCCAAGAAATTGTGACCTTACTCTCACCTTCTGGAAAGCTGTTGCCAGGCCATGCCGTTAGACTGGGGGAATGAGGGAATGGCTAGAAGGCTTGCACTGGAGTGCCGCAATAGGATTCATGTGGCTGGTAGGCATAGTGCGAACAAGCATCGTCTTTTCCCTGGGCTGGCTGGCCTCGACCGGTAGCAGTCGCTTCCACAAAATTCGCTACCTGATGGACCACCCCCTCTACCGCAGAGCCCAGTTTTTTGTGAACCGCTGGGGTGTCTTGGCAGTTCCCGCCTGTTTTGTGACGGTTGGCTTTCAGACCGCAGTTATCCTCACGACTGGCTTTACCCGCATGCCACTTACCCGATGGGTACCAGCCATGCTCGTCGGCACTTTCTTCTGGGGAACAATTTACGCAACGGTCGGTATGTCGGTGATTTGGCTCTGGCTAGAAAACCCGGCTGTTGCCCTCTCACTGGTGCTTATATTCCTGATCCTTGTGCTGCTCATCCGGTGGCACGGTGCACGGCGTTCAAAGCCCCAACTGCCGAAAGGTAAATAGCGTGATACTCAGCCAAGCTATCCTCGCCCATACAGATTTGTTAGTAGATGGACACACGGATCGCTATGAGCAGGTTGGTAAAGTGCCAGGCCTGTGCGTGGGCTTTGTGCCCGGTGTGATGCCGGGTAAGTGGTTCAACCGTTGGCGCGATCGCTATTGGGCGCTGGCCCCGCTAACCGATGTGGCACTTGGGGAGAGCAAAGGGCTTGCCGCCCTCGATGCCTTTGCCGATATGGTGCTTGTGCGAGCCGAGGATGAACCTGCAGCGCGCGATAAGAACCTCTACCACGCTATTGAGCTCTACCGCGAAGTGCCCGTTGTCGTTCTGCCCAAAGACCATCTGTTCACCCTCCTAGAGGCGGTCCCGGTGGCTGATCTGGCTGAGGAGTTCCTACTTCAAGATCCTAGGGAGATACCGGGCTGGGAACACACCGAGCAGACTCGTATCGTGCAGGAATCCCGCCCGCTACCTTCCATGAGGCACCGGGCCGATGCCGTAGAGCTGGTCGCCGCTGGTCTGGGCTTGCTGGTGGTGCCTATGTCTCTTGCCCGCTTCTACCACCGCAAGGACGTCACCTACCGCCCTGTTGAAGGACTAGAAGAGTACCAGGTCTTGCTGGTCTGGAAGCGCCAGGCACGCCAAGAAGAGCGGGAAGCTGTGATTCAGGATTTTGTGGGTATTACCAGGGGCAGAACAGCCGCCTCTCAGAGGGGCAGTGACACCCGCGAAACCGCCTTAGAGAAGCAAGGCCGTGAAAAAGAGGAAGCCAAGCGTAAACGTCAGGCCGCCAATAAACGGCGTGAAACCGAGGACCGTAAGAGACGCAATGCGCAAAAGAGCGGTAACATGCGGCAGTTCCAGGCTCAAAAGGGTGCTAAGCCCGCCCCCAAGGGGAGCGGGCGCGGTAGCCGAGGCAAAAAGCGCTAACCCCTCCGGTGTCCTCCGTAGGGTGCACCTATGCTAGACGCTGACTTTACTTCTTGTCGAAGGCGGAAGCGTCGGTAAATTTTTGGGGTGTGGTGCTAGCGCTAGCGACAGAACCATTACCGTGCACTTGGCTGTGAATTACCGACTGCTGAGCAAGCGGGATACGAATTCCTTGCTTATCCATAGCTTTTTTGAGTTCGGCGCGGAGTTTACGGCCCACAGCAAACTGCTCGGACGGGGCAGTAGTCACCGTCAAACGTAGAATCACGGATTCGCCGGTCACCGACTGGACACCTAGATACTGGGGTTGGCCTGACACATTGCCCTTAATTCCGGGTAGTTCAATAGCCTCCTGGGTGGATTTGACCAGGAAATCAGCCATTTCGTCGATATCTGCCTCGTAGGGGATAGGCAGGTCAATAACGATTCGTGCCCAGCCCTGGGATGAGTTGCCCACTCTTAGGATTTCACCGTTGCGCACATGCCACAGGGTGCCCTGGACGTCTCGTACCTGGGTCGTACGTAGGCCTACATCTTCAACTTCCCCTTCTGTATCGCCTAGATTAACCCAGTCACCGATACCTAGCTGATCTTCAGCCACAATAAAGATGCCCGAAAGGAAGTCCTTGACTAGGGACTGCGCGCCGAAGGACAGCGCCACACCCACAACACCGGCAGATGCGATTACCGGTGCAATATTGAAACCGAGCTCAGCGATAACCATGACGATGGTGACGGTCCAGATCATGATGGCTGAAACTGACCGGAGAACGGAGCCTACGGTGTGAGCGCGCTGGGCCTGCCGGGCGGAGGCCAGGGACGTATCTGAGGACCAGCGTTTAGCGAGCAAGCCTTTCTTATCTTCGCTGGCTACGATTCGGCTTCGAGTCCCGCGTGCAATGGAATCAGCGACATGCCTGATAACCACCCGTAAGAGTATGTGCAAAATACCCCCGATGGTAAGAATCAGAAGGATGCGAAGCGGTGCACCCATCCAGAAATCTATGCTGGTCATCCGCGCCATGATACTTTCTGCTGCAGCGGTTCCCTGCTCAATTGAAGAATTCTCTGCTAGTACATTCCCTGAAAAACTCATACCCAAGAGCCTAATACCTTTTCTTCTGTAAAGCTGAAGACAAACCAGATAGATGAGCGGTAGCTGAATATGGTGGTGGGGCTGGCAAATGACACCGGCCCAGGTCGCTAAACTGGTGGAAGAGAATCGATAGTAAAGGAAACCCTTGCATGCCTCAGCCGAAAATGGAAACCCGCCCGGCCGCCTATGCAGTAGTTATTGAAGACGAGCAGATTCTGCTAGCACGGTGGGTTCCTCACATTCCGGGCTTCAAACCCGGCCTGACCCTACCTGGGGGAGGCATGGAACCGGGCGAACAGCCAGCAGATGCTGCCCGGCGTGAGGTGCTAGAAGAAACAGGTTACACCGTGGAACTTGATGGTCTGCTGGGCGTGCATGCCGGCTACTTTGGCCCTAACCAGGGAAGTGACCTACCTTTTTGTGCACTTCGTACTATCTACCGGGCTCATAGGACAGGCGGGGAACTGCGCTCAGAAACTGGAGGCTCAACTGACCTTGCCCTGTGGGTTCCTTTAGCCGAATTGGAAAACCATGTCTATTACTCCCTGGTTGATGAAGCCGCCCGTATGATGGGCTACCCCGATGCCCTTGCTCTGAGCCGGGTCTACCAGAAGAAAGGCGCTAAGTGACTATGCCGATTAAAGCTTTGCGCTGGCAAGTGATGGGGCTGGGGGCGGTGGCAGCCTTAGCTTTTACCTCATGTGGAGCCTCTGGGGCAGGAACAACCCACAGTTCCCCGTCAGTAGTTTCAAGCGCTACCATCCGCATCGGAACCGGACTTACACCTGAAACCAGGCACGCAGCCTACATCTATCAGGTGGCTTTGCAAGAGGCTGGTTACAGCGCGGAGGTTGTGGAAACCGGGAGGGATCGTTCTGCTATTTTCGAGCAGATGCACATCGATATGAACAGTTCAGCAACTGCCCAACCTACCTCAATATCCCCCGACGGGGACGCTGTTCATATCACCCCTGACCTCTCAGGTGATCTCTTGCTCTACCTGACCGACAACGGTTCGACAAGCCCCAGCATCATCAATGATCAGCGCACCCAGGCTCAGTCAAGAGTGCAGGCCACTGAGCAGTCTAGCCAACCGGCAACAAGCTCCGCTTGGCTAGCCTCAGCCACAGCTAGCCCCAGCCCCACAAACCTTAACGTTCGGGGTCTGAGCAGTAACGATATCGTCAGCTACGTTGACCTTGCGCTCCCCGACACCCTTGAATTGCTCAACCCCTCAGCCGCCACAAACCGTTACGGCTACGTGGTAACCGCCGCTACCGCCCAAAAATACGGTTTAGGTAGCATGAGTGACCTTGGCGAAAAATGCGCCCAGCTTAGCCTAGTAGCCCCCGCTACCTACACCGCAAACCCAAGCGGCGAAAACTCACTGCGAGAATATTATGGCTGTATGCCCGACCAAGTCCGTACCACCGATGAACGGACCGAACAGGCCAAGCAGCTCATTAGGGGGCAGACGGACCTGGCCTACATGTTTTCGGCTAGTGCCGATATATCGGCCAATAATCTGACACTGCTCGATGATCCGGAAAGGACACAGCTGGCCCAGAATATCGTGCCGCTGGTGCGTGCGGGGGAAATACCACAAGAAGCCCGGGACATCATCGACGGTGTATCTGCTCAGCTCAACACCGACTCACTTATTCGTCTCAACAGCTTAACCAGCGGTGATAATGCCGTCTCAGAAACTGATGCCGCACATTTCTGGTTGAGCACCCTCAGGGGGTAATCTAAGTCTCATGGCATTCAAGCAAACAAAAAAACTTCAAAACGTCCTCTACGACATTCGTGGGCCTATCTTAGAAGAGGCCCACCGTATGGAGGCCCGCGGTCACCGTATTCTTAAGCTAAATATCGGCAACCCCGCGCCCTTCGGTTTTGAAGCGCCTGAAACCATCATGATGGATATCATCGAGCACCTGCCCTACACCCAGGGCTACTCGGATTCCCGTGGCCTCTACTCGGCCCGTACCGCCATTGTGCAGTACTACCAGAACGAGGGCATCATGAACATCACCACCGACGACGTTTACCTGGGTAATGGTGTCTCTGAGCTTATCCCCATGACACTGCAGGCCTTGCTAGATGATGGGGAAGAGATTCTGGTCCCCAGTCCCGACTACCCTCTGTGGACTGCCGCTACCCAGCTGGCTGGCGGCAAGCCGGTGCACTACCTCTGTAAGGAGGAAGACAACTGGTTCCCGGATATAGAAGATATCAAGTCCAAAATTACTTCTAAGACACGCGGCATTGTGGTAATCAACCCCAATAATCCGACCGGCGCCGTCTACTCACCTCAGCTTCTGAGGCAGATTGTAGATATTGCTCGGGAACATGAGTTGGTCATTTTCGCTGATGAAATCTACGAGAAGATTCTCTACGACGGTGCCACCATGACGCACGTAGCTTCTATCGCCGATGATGACGTGCTGACCCTGACTTTCTCCGGTCTTTCCAAGGCCTACCGGGTCTGCGGTTACCGTGCCGGCTGGGTCGCTATTTCCGGCCCCAAGCTCGCGGCCGCCCCCTTCATTGAGGGCATTAACCTGCTGGCTAACATGCGTCTGTGCGCTAACGTACCTGCCCAGCACGCCGTACAAACAGCGCTGGGCGGCTACCAGTCCATCAAGGATTTGATTCTGCCCGGTGGCCGTCTTAAAGAGCAACGTGACCTGTCGTACCAGATGCTCAGTCAGATGGAGGGCGTGAGCGTCAAGCAGGCTGAAGGTGCGCTCTACCTCTTCCCCAAGCTCGATATTGATAAGTTCAACATCACCAGCGATGAGCAGTTCATGCTTGATTTGCTCAGGGAGCAGAAGATTCTGCTCAGCCACGGAACGGCCTTTAACTGGGGGCAACCCGACCACTTCCGACTGGTCTTCCTCCCGGATGTTCACACCCTGGCTGATGCGCTGGAACGCCTGGGCAACTTCCTGAGCGACTACAAACAGAATTAGTTGTAAAGGCCGACATATAGGCATATAGAGGCGCGCAGGCGCAGAGAAAGTGATGCCATTTTCTCTGCGCCTGCGTTCTTGCAGATTTGCGAGGCCAGGCCTAGCTAGTGGCCTGCTTGGCGGCATCTAAGCGCGCCTGGGCACCGTCAAGCCAGGCCTCACAACGAGCTGCCAAGGCCTCGCCGCGCTCCCAGAGGGCAATGGATTCTTCGAGGGTGGAAGCCCCGGACTCCATGCGGGTTACGACCTGCATGAGCTCTTCGCGGGCTTGTTCGTAGGAAAGCTCATCCACGGGGCGGGCATTAAGCTCGGTTGCAAATTCGATATTGTCGCTCACGATAATTCCTTCTATTAGTGTTTGGGTCTAAGTCGTTCTACAGGGCGGGGGAGAGATGGGGCTAGAGAGCACTATCTGAAACTGAGGTCACGGTGGCCTTCAGGCTACCCTGTGCCACACGCACTTTAAGAGCCTGCCCCTCTTCAAGGGTGCTACTGTCGCGGACTAGGGCTCCCGACGCTGTTTGTACCAGGGAATAGCCCCGTTCAAGCGTCTGCTGGGGGGAGAGCGCCGTGACCCGTGCCCTGAGCTGGCTCACCTGTTCACGGTCGCGTACCAGCCGATGGGTGGCCGCTGTTAATGCTCGGGCTCGGAGACGCTCAATATCCTCAGCCCGCGCCAGCATGGTTGAAGCTGGGGCGGCAAGGGCCGGGCGGGAACGGACCTGGGTTAGCCCCATGCGCTCACGCTGAATCAGCAGCTCAAGAGAGCGCATCAGCTGGTAGCGGGCTGCCCGGAAGAACTCACGCTCATCGGCGACATCGGGCACGATACGCTTACCAGCGTCGGTGGGTGTTGAAGCGCGCACATCGGCCACATGATCAAGGAGAGGTGAATCGGCCTCATGCCCGATAGCAGAGACCACAGGGGTGCGGGCCGCCGCAACGGCGCGAACCATGGCTTCTTCTGAGAAGGGCAGTAGATCCTCGAAGGAGCCACCACCGCGTGCAATTACAATCAGGTCAATGGAGGGATCCGCATCAAGCTCAGCCAGGGCCGCTGTTACCTGGGCTACCGCATGAACACCTTGAACAGCTACCTCCCGCACCGCAAAGTTAACAGCAGGCCAGCGGAGGCTGGCATTACGAATCACATCTTTGAGGGCATCTGAATCGCGCCCGGTAATCAAGCCGATGGTGTGGGGCAGTAGCGGGAGCGGTTTTTTGCGGCCGGCATCGAACAGGCCCTGGGCCTGGAGCTTGGCACGGAGCTGCTCAATACGTTCGAGCATGGAGCCCACACCCACCGGCTTAATGTTGGAACCTTGCATGGAGAGCCGACCGGTTTTAACCCAGAAATCTGGCTTAAGTTGCAGGGCGATGCGTGAACCTCGTTCTACCTGCCCCTGGATTTTTGCCATCTCTGAACCCCAGACCGTCACCGACACTGAGACTTCCTGGTCAATATCGCGCAGGGTCAGGTAAGAGACTCGGCCCCGGTGGTTGAGCTCAATTACCTGGCCTTCGACCCAGGTTGGCACACACCGGGCTATATACTCGTGCATCTTATGGGAGAGCAGATGAAGCGGCCAAGGGTTATCGGGTGTGGTCTGGCCGGCCCGTTGGGCATGTTGCCGGGGCTCCCGCCCTTCCTCTTGTTGCTGCTGGAGTTCAGCGAGCGTAGGTTCGCCAAAAGTATTCATATACCACTACTACCACCGGGGGCTGACACTTTTAGCCTCTTAACGAGGGGCGGTCGTACTTTTTATAGCATCAAAGGGCCTTCTACAGGTTAAAACACCCCAAAAGCTAGATAAACAAGCTACTATTCAAGGACTATGGGCACACAAAGTAGGCATGATTTTAATGAGCACGGTGACGGCAACTGGACTAACCCTCAGGTCCAGGCCGAGAATCAACGTGTCATCTACCAAGAAACTCAGGGGCAATCTGCTTCCGCTGTTAGAGCCGTAGCCTACGGCACAGCAGCTGCTTACCAGCACACGCTTCCCCAGGGGCAGGGGCAGGGGCAGGGGCGTGTGCCCCAGGCACAGACGGTTCCTGCTTCTTCCTACCCGGTTCCTGTAAATCCTGCGCCCCTACCTGCCTACCCCTACCCGGCCAAACCTCCTTATCGGATCTTTCGCCGCTTCTTCTGTAGTCTGCTAGCCCTGTTCACCCTCTTGTGTGGGCTAGCCGGTGCTACGGCCTACTGGGCCCAGAGCGCCATCGTCGATACCGATAACTTCACGGCTATGGCCCAGGGACTGGCGACAGACCAGGACTTCCAGAACAGCCTGGCCTCAGCGGTCACTGATGACATCATGGCTTCACCTACCATCAGCACCTACCTGGGGGACGGGAACAGTGAGACCTGGTACGGGGGCGCCCAGAACTGGTTATACGACCAGACCTATACCCTGGTTAACCAGGCCACAGGCACCGTCGTTGCCTCGGAAGACTACCCGGAGTTGTGGGCGAAAGCTATGAGTGACTCCCACCGCTATAACTTTTCGGGGGAGACCAGGCCCGCCATGCTCGACTTTTCAGCTATCTACGATAAAGCTAGTGATTCCCTGCGAGCCACAACTGGTATCTCACTTGATACCAGCGCCCTTCCCGGGCGAACCCTTATGCTCGATACCGGCGAGAGTATCTGGCCGGTTAACACAAGTATTAACACCCTGATAGGGTTCGCGGGCCTCTGGCCGATTCTTCTAGCCGGTTGCGCTGGCTCCGCCCTACTGGGCTTTCTGCTGTGGCCCGGTTCTAAATGTGCTCACCTGGCTTGCGTGGCTTTCATAGGTGCAGGACTTCTCTGGGCAACCGCCCTGATCGGTGGCGGAGCCTCATGGCTCTCGGGCCTTGGGCAGGGCGCAAGTAGCTCCGGTGTGCTCTTTTTCCAGAAACTCTCACAGTTAATTGCTGAATCCTTTGCCAGCTACCTGAATGGACTGGCCTTTGAGGTGCTGATTGCGGCGGTCGTCCTGACCCTGCTGGCAATTCTCATAGCGGTGCTCCGCGTAACTGCGAGACCCGCCACTGCACGCTTTCGCTAGAACAACGTAGGATAGAGACTATGTCCACTGCCGAAAAGACCATTGAACTGGGCCTGCCCACCGTGCCACGTGTGCGCCGGACCCGCCAAGAAATTGAGGCCGCCGCACCAACCGGCCCCAAAAAAGTACTTCTGGCCGCCCCGCGCGGCTACTGCGCTGGCGTTGACCGCGCGGTTATCGCCGTTGAACGTGCTCTAGAGCACTACGGTGCTCCGGTGTACGTGCGCAAACAGATTGTGCACAATCGACACGTCGTTGAGACTCTAGAAGCTCAGGGCGCAATCTTTGTGGACGAGGTAGAGGAAGTTCCCGAGGGCGCCGTCACCGTATTCTCAGCCCACGGTGTTTCCCCTGCCGTTGTCGATTCTGCCGCTGAGCGCCAGCTTAACACTATTGATGCGACCTGCCCACTGGTATCCAAGGTGCACCGGGAAGCGGTCCGCTTTGCTAAGCAGGACTATGACATTCTGCTGATCGGCCACACCGGCCACGAAGAGGTCGAGGGCACAGCAGGCGAAGCCCCCGAACACATCCAGATTGTTAACTCGCCCGACGAAGTTGACCGGGTAACTGTGCGCGACCCCGAAAAGGTCGTGTGGATTTCTCAGACAACCCTGTCGGTGGACGAAACCCTTGAGACCGTTGCCCGCCTGCGCGAGCGTTTCCCCACCCTCCAGGACCCGCCCTCAGACGATATCTGCTACGCAACCTCAAACCGCCAGGGTGCTATCAAGGAAATTGCTCCCAAGAGCGACCTCGTGATTGTTGTGGGTTCTTCTAACTCATCAAACTCGGTGCGCCTCAAGGAGGTCGCTGAGGAATACGGTGCTCAGCGTGCCGAGCGCGTTGATTTTGCTCACCAGGTCGATGAAGCCTGGTTTGAGGGCGTAACCACAGTGGGGCTGACCTCCGGTGCATCGGTTCCCGAGGTGCTGGTGCAAGAGGTCCTGCACCTGCTCGCTGACTACGGCTACACCGATGTTGAGGAACACGAAACCGCTAAGGAAGACATCCTCTTTTCCCTCCCCAAAGAACTGCGTGCTGCTCTGAAGAACGACACCGGTGCTCCCGCTATGCGGCTGGGCGGACGAGGTTCAAAGCCCACCCGCTAAGCCTTATTCATCAAAAAGAGGTTCATCGGTCCACGAGTCGTAAGGCTCAGGGCCGATGTTCTCTTTTCTCTGGGTACTCTCCGCATGGTACTGGGGGAGGGAGGTCATGAACTCCGGTGCCGTCAGCGGTTTAAGGCTAGCTTCCGAAGGGGTGGGGCTCAGGTGACCGGTAGCGTCCTGCACCCCGGAGAGAGCCGTCATCTTGCGGGCGGTCACAAACACACGGGTCTCTAAGGAACCCACCAGCGCGTTATACGAATCAACAGTGCGCGCCAAGGACTTACCCATACCCGCAAGATGGGACCCCGCGGTACCGAGTCGCTCATAGAGCTGCTGTGAAAGATTAAAGAGCTCCCGGGCGTTATCGGTCAGAGCATCCTGCCGCCAGGAGAAGGAAATAGCCTTAAGCGCGGCCAACAGCGATACAGGCGATACCAGTGCTACGTTCTTGGCCGCGGCGTAGTCCAAGAGCTTAGCGTCTGCGGTCAGTGCCGCCGAAAGGGCTGACTCTACCGGGATAAAGCAGAGCACCAATTCCGGTGAAGCCCCAAAACCGGCCCAATATTGCTTAGAGGCCAGGGCATCAAGGTGAGCGCGAACAGCCTTAGCGTGACGGCCCAATAGCTCAGCCTGCACCGGCCCCTCAGCCTCCTGGGCATCAAGGTAGGAACTCAAGGGTGCCTTAGCATCGAGTACCACCGTTTTACCGCCGGGTAGATGAACCACCATATCCGGTCGAATCTGTCGCTCCTGACCCCTGCTATCGGTAGCTACTGTGGTGTTCTGCTCGCTAAAGGTCACATGCCGGAGCATGCCGGCGGCCTCTACCACACGGCGTAGCTGGGCCTCACCCCAGCTACCCCGGGCACTGGTGGAGCGCAAAGCGGAAGAAAGCAGGCCCGTGACCTCGCGGAGCTGGTGGCTGGTCTTATTCGTCTCATTCAGAGCCTGAGCCAGGCCCCCGTACTGCTGGGCGCGCTGGGTCTCCATGGTGCGCACTGACTTTTCCATGGTTGCCAGCTGGGTCTTGACCGGGGCTAGCGCCAGTAGGACGTCTTCATCGGCCTCCGCCCGGGCCTGAAGCTCCCTGACCCGCTCACTTAGCAGAGTCTCAGCCCGCTGGGCGGCAGCAAGATCTGCAGTGAGCTGAGCATTTTTTTCGCGGAGCGCATCGGTAGAACCGTTGCCCGCCCGCCCCCAGAAGAAACCGGCCAGGGTGCCCAAAACCAGGGCAAGAATGATCGCAAGAAGAACCGTTGGTGTAGCCATAATCTCTACTCTAACCCGGCCCAGCAGATGCCCGCGCTGGGGTGGGCTGGGTCTCTGGCCTTTTAGAGCTTTGATGGGCACAATAGGTGACTATGCCCTACCTCTTTTTGACCATAGCAATTATCGCTGAACTGCTAGCAACCAGCCTGCTTAAATACACCGAAGGCTTCACCCGCTGGGGTTTTACTCTGGGGTGCCTCACCAGCTACGGCCTAGCTTTTTATATGCTCTCTATCGCCGTGCGTGATATCCCCGTGGGGGTGGCCTACGCCCTATGGTCGGGCCTGGGAACAGCGGCCATCGTAGGAATCGGCGCAATCTTCTTAGGGGAACCCGTCACAGTCACCAAAGTAGTGGGAATCGCCCTCATCATCGCCGGAGTTTTGGTGCTTAACCTGACCGGGGCCTCTCACTAAGGTAAGTCCTCTAAAGCCAGCCACGCTCGCGGGCTAGACGGGCGGCATCAAACCTGTTGGAGGCTTCTAACTTGGTGATGGCGCTCGATAGATGATTACGCACCGTCCCCTGGGAGAGATGCAAGTTCTGGGCAATAGCTGATACAGAGGCCCCTCTCTCCGCACCTACAAGGACCTGACGTTCGCGGTCGGTCAAAGGCGAACTCCCTACCGAGAAACTTTCGGCAGCCAGAGCCGGGTCAACCACTCGCAGGCCGGCATGGACCTTGCGGATAGTCTCCGCCAGCTGGGCTGCCGGCGTGTCTTTGACCACGAAGCCACAGGCCCCCGCCTCCAGTGCTCGGCTCAGGTAACCCGGCCTGCCAAAGGTTGTCACGATTAAAGAGCGGCAAGCTACTTTACGCTCTTTGAGCTGGGCAGCTACCTCAATACCGTTCATTGCTGGCATCTCAATGTCTAGGAGGACGACATCGGGTGAGCTCTGTTCAACAAGGGGGAAGACCTCGTCTCCCCGCCCGCAGGTGCCAACTAGTTCCAGGTCAGGCTGCAAGGACAGCAGCGCCCCCAAGGCTTCACGGACTAGTTGCTGATCATCAGCAATCAGAATCTTAATCATGCACTCCCTCCTGGGCCGGTCAGGGGTGAGGTATCCCCGTTCATCGTAGCCAGTAGACGGGTGGAGCTACCGTGGGCTATGAGCAGATCTCCGCCTGCTTCCTGCACTCTAGCCTGTAAGCCCAGCAGCCCGTTACCGGGTTTAAAGGGGCCCTTGGTGCCGTCGTCAATGATTTCGATTCGTTCGGCATCTAGATTTACCCAGCAGTTACGGGCCGATGAATGGCGTAGGACATTGGTGATGGCTTCGCGCAGCACCCAGCTAAAAAGAGTGGCATTATTCCCGGCTATCGCTACCCTAGCCGGTTCTGGCAGATGAGCCCTAATCTGGGCGGTTTCCAGAGCCCTACGAGCGGCTTCAAGCTGCCCAGCGAGATCGGGGCTCTTCATTCGGGTCACGGTAGCCCGTACTTCCGCTAGAGCGGTGCGCGATAGAACCGCTACCTCTTGCATCTGATCACGGGCTTTCTCCGGCTGGGCCGTGGCAAGTGCCGTGGCAAGTTCAGCTTTAAGGTTGATAACGGTCAGCGAATGCCCCAAAATATCGTGGACGTCCCGGGCTATGTGCTCAGCCTGTTGAGCCCGAGCCAGTTCTTCCTCCCGCTCCCTGCGCAGATCCGCCCAGTAACTTAGCGTTGCCATGACCAGCACAAAAAAGGAACCGGTAATGAATCCGTAGCCACCCCGGAACAAGATATCCCGGTAAAAGAAAACTAAGCAGGCCGACATCACCAGGGCTATCACAGCCCCGACGATGATCCCAACCCTTTGCGGCGCATGAAAAGCCCAGAGAGCCACGCAGAAAGAGGAAAGGTAGAAGCCCCATCCTCCTAGCACCGAAGATAGCCCAATAGCGGGAAGAAGGAGCAGCAGGTTCCAGTAGAGGGTCTTGAAAACGGGGCGAGGCTCGGTCAGCAAATCGTAGGCCCCAAAAGAGAGCAGGTAGATCAGGGAGAACAGGAGGAAGCAGATAAGTCCGACTACCTTCTGAGTGAACGTAAAAGAGCTGTTGTTCAGGAGGTAGCTCAGCGGGTAGAGCAGGAAGACCAGCCAAATCCCTGAGAAACCCGCTGCTACTCTGTCAAAGTTCTTGAGTGCGGAGAAGTTCACGGTTCTATTGTCTCACTCTAGCGGGAATGTACGCGCTTGCGGAGTAACCAGTTTCCCACCATGAAGACTGCTCCCCAGAAGGCCAGGTTTAGTAGGGCGTAGCTGACTGGCTCGGTGACAAACCAGGTGATGGGGTCGGTGGTGACGGTATCACCCCGGGTGAAGAAGTAACGGGAGAGCTGGGTAACCCCGTAGAGCGGGGTGAAACGTGCAACCGCCAAGAGGTCCGTGGAGAGCGGGCTGAAGGTGGTGCCAAAGAAGGAGAAGAAGACCAGCAGACCGGAAGCTACAGGGACGGCACGGGCGTTTTTGAAGAGTCTGGCAATGAGGCTCCCGTAGGCAACGAAGATAGCGGAGACGGCTAGGGTGACTAAGGCACAGGCTACCTGCTGGCCTAGAGGTATGCTGGCTTGAGTCAGCAGGGCGGTTAGATTGACGCAGAGCACCGGCAGAGCTGTTGTCACCAGTGCGTTGACAGTCTTAGTGGCAAGGAGCTGGCGAGAGGTTATTGGCGTCAGGGCCAGCTGGCGGCCCCAGCCTGACTCAATTTCAATCACCGCATTGCCGGCAGATGATACCGCGCCCACGACGGCACCGTAGACCGCCATACCCAGCATGACGTAGGCGGCAGCATCACCGTCCCTGAAGGCCATATGGCTGTAGTCCTGCATGGCCCCAAAGAGTAAGTAGAAGCCCACCGGCATCAGAAGCAGGTAGAAGAAAGACGAAAAGTTCATGAGGGAGTGCTTAAGGTCGTAGCCCATAAAGCGGAGAAGTTGCATAGCTGAATCCTTAGCGTGTGTGGTTAGTTGGTGCGGGCGAGGATACTAAAAGCCTCAGCCAGTGTTGGCTGGGTCACCTCTAGCTGGGTTAGGGGGTACTCAGCAAGCACGAAAGCCAGGAAGCGCTCGACCTCGACACAGCTCAGGGTGTACCTGCCCTTCTGGGCTGGACTGAGCTGGACACCCCATTCTTCTTGTTGCTGGGCAGTCAGTGCTAGCTCGCTACCACCGTCCAGGCGGAAACGTACGGTGCGCACACCTGCCTGTGCCCTTATCTGTTCGGTGGTGGCATCGGCAACCACTGAACCGTGGGACAGCATGATGATACGGTCGGCAAAGTCCTGGGCTTCTTCCAGGTAGTGTGTGGCAAAAAGAATGGTTTTGCCCAGGGTGGCCTGGGCGTGCATGGACTCCCAGAAGGCCGCGCGGGCTTTGACGTCCATGCCGGTAGTGGGTTCATCAAGCATAAGGATCGCTGGGTCACCCAAAAGGGCGATAGCGAACCTGACTTTTTGTTGCTGGCCGCCTGAGCACTTGGCGATCTTGCGGTTGGCGATATCGGCTATACCTGCGGCTTCGAGAGCTGCCCAGACCTTGGGTGCAGTGGGGTAGGTTGCGGCGACCATGGCTACCTGGTCTTTGACGGTGAGGTCTTTGAGCAGGCCACCGCTCTGGAGGACGGCAGCTACCCGGGATGCTCTGACTGCCTGCGCCGGTGCGGTTCCACAGATTTTAACGGACCCCGCCGTGGGGGAGGCCAACCCTAGGAGCATATCGAGCAGGGTCGATTTACCGGCCCCGTTTTCACCAAGGAGGGCAACAACTTCACCGGGAGCCACGGTGAAGCTAACGTCTTTGACTGCCTCAACGGTACCGGTGTGGCTGGTAAAGGTCTGGGTGAGGTGAGAGGCTGCAACTGCGGTTTTCATACTTCTAGCTTGCCGCTGGCCCGCCCTAGCGCCCGATGCTAAACGTCACGACTTACCCCTGATATTTGTCACGGTACAGGGGTACAGGGCAGGGACACGGGGCAGGGGATAGGACGCTCGGGGGCTAGCCCCCTGGCGCAGGTAGCTGATTACCGCCCTCTAACTAAGTTTGTGGCTTCTCACGCACCGCCGGCACCCTACCGCTTGTGCTCACCTAGTAGACTAGGGAGCAAAAGATTCTTCACAACAAAAGGCTTATATCTCCGTGGCTCTTACTATTGGTATTGTCGGTCTGCCTAACGTCGGCAAATCGACCCTCTTTAACGCACTGACTAAAAACAACATCCTGGCGGCAAACTACCCTTTCGCCACCATTGAACCGAACATTGGCGTAGTGAACCTGCCGGATGAGCGTCTTGCCCGCCTGGCAGAGATCTACGGTTCTGAACGTATCCTGCCTGCAACAGTGTCTTTCGTAGATATTGCCGGTATTGTACGTGGTGCGTCCGAGGGCGAAGGCTTGGGTAACCAGTTCCTGGCTAACATCCGTGAGGCGCACGCCATCGCCCAGGTCGTTCGTGCTTTTGACGACCCCGATGTTATCCATGTGGATGGCAAGGTAGACCCTGCCTCTGACATGGAAACCATCAACACCGAACTGGTGCTGGCGGATCTGCAGACCCTGGAGAACGCTATCCCGCGCCTGGAAAAGGCCGTCAAAATCAAGAAGGGCGACCCCGCCCAGCTTGAGGAGTACAAGAAGGCTCAGGCCATACTGGAACAGGGCGACACCCTGATTTCCAAGTACAAGGAAGCCAAGATCGACATGGCTTTGCTCAAGGAGCTGAACCTGCTGACCTCTAAGCCCTTCATCTACGTCTTTAACTCGGACGAGGGCGTGCTGGCTTCTGAGGAAAAGCAGCAGGAACTGCGTGAGCTGGTGGCACCTGCCGAGGCTGTCTTCCTGGACGCCAAGCTTGAGGCTGACATGGTGGAGCTCTCTGAGGAAGAAGCTCGCGAGATGCTAGAACTGAACGGTCAGGACGAATCTGGCCTGGACCAGCTAGCCCGTGTTGGCTTCTCTACCCTGGGCTTGCAGACCTACCTGACCGCTGGCCCTAAGGAGACCCGCGCCTGGACTATCTCCCAGGGCGACACCGCACCCCAGGCTGCCGGCGTGATTCACACTGATTTTGAGCGGGGCTTCATTAAAGCTGAGATTGTCTCCTTTGAGGACCTGGACGCCGCAGGCTCCATGGCTGAGGCTAAGGCCAAGGGCAAGGTCCGTATGGAAGGTAAGGACTACATCATGCAGGACGGCGACGTGGTGGAGTTCCGCTTCAACGTCTAGCTGCTGGAGACAAAAAGTGTTTTCTTGGTGGGGCGAGTTGAGCACTCGTTTGGACTGGTCTGACCCTAGCTTCATTGTTGCTCTCTTAACTCTTGTGGTTACAGCTGCGATTCCATGGTTGGTTTGGCGTCGTGGGGTAAAACAGTCAGAGCAGGATTCAGCCCTGCTTGCAAGCCAGGAGCAGATTCTTGCAAGGCAGGAGCAGATTCTTGCAAGGCAACGACGCGACACTCTTTTGACAACCCTTGATGACGCTTCATCCGACAGACACCTCCAACTTCTTTGGCGTGAAGTAGAGGAGTTCGAGGGAGAAGATCGCGACTTGCTCCGCTCCGCTTTTCGCGCGAATCCGTCTATCGCGCTTCCGGGCGGGGCAAATAGCATCGAGGCAGCTGATTCGCTGGATCAAAAGGCTTTGGATGATTACACGGCTGGCTTAGAACGTCGTTACTCTGTTGCAGGTATATATCCTAGCTATACGGGCCTTCTCGATTTCCTGAGGCGTGTAGTAACGAACACTGGATTAAAAACTGATCTCTCAATCATCGTAGATTTAGTGACTGGCCCTACTGCGCAGTTGCAGAAGCCTGGCCACCAGTTCTTCCGGGATCTGGTGGAGGTGCTACCAGAATCTGCTGCGAGCCTTCTCTACAAAGTTGAGGAAATAGACTACCGGACCTCAGGTGGCTTACGGCTCAATGTTCTTACAGGAGTGCTTCTTGGTTTAAAGGACGCAGAATTGGGGCGTGGGATGGGGCGGGGACAACCTAACAGCTTGCAGGTATCTGTATTCAGAGAGCAGGTTCCTACTTCGTTAGCTTTCTTGCTTCATCGGGACAATTTGCGGTCGTTTGACAAGTGGTCAACAGATGGTTCTACAGAACCTGTATCCGCTACAGTTGCTTGGCTGATACGGGCGGTCGGTTGGTTCGCTGATACTGATGATCACTTGGCGAAGCGGATGGTAGAGAAGCTTTTATACGCTATAGAATCGATTCCAGTAGGAGATCGACAATGGGGAATTGATGCTGAAGATGTCCGGTACGGTTTCTCTTCGATACAGCGTAAGCAACCACGAATATGGAACCGTTATGGACCTGATCTTGAAGGTGCCGCTGATACTGTTGGGAGCTGGAGAGCCAAGGAGCTGGGGATGGCATAAATTAAGCTTTGCAAATCATCATGCAGGCAAGGCCCACCGTATTATGAGGAGGGACGGAAAACGCGAGGGAGGGGCACATTAGACGCGTAATAACCGCCAAGGTGAGCACTGTAAGAAGCTAGCTTGAAGCACTTGGCCGCAGTCTCGCGATCGAGTACGTCTCGGGTGACCAGCGCGTTCAAGGTACTTAGCTGGAAGCTTGTGGGAAAGGCTTGAAAGGTTGCGCAAGCTGACTTTACAGCCTACCTTTCTTCTGATGAGGCTTTAATGTGAGCCGTGAACGATAATGGTGTCTATGCTTTCTTTTTCTCAGCATCTGTTACGCCTGCTTATGGGCTCTTTCATGCTTTTGGCTGGTACCGCTCACCTGAGCTACGCCCGCCAGTCCTTCCTGGCCCAGGTGCCCGTCTGGCTACCACTTGATCCAGACTTGGTTGTGGTGGCCTCCGGGCTGGTGGAGCTAGGCTTCGGTCTGGGCTTACTCTTTGCCCCGCAAAGCTCCCGTAGGGCAGTAGCCCTAGCGCTAGCTCTCTTCTACGTCCTCATCTTCCCCGGCAACATCAACCAGTACCTTCAAGGGATTGATGCCTTCGGGCTAGATACTGACGCCAAGCGCTTTGTCCGTCTGCTCTTCCAGCCCCTGCTCGTCCTTGCCGCTCTCTGGGCCGGAGGGATCCTGCCCAGAGGTAAAAAACTAGAGCCCTAATCCCTTGCTGAGGTCCAGGCCAGTAGACGGGCCAAACGATCTGCGAGCCCTATACTGGCTTAAACAGGAAAAGAAAAAGAGACAACACTCAAGGGACCTGCAGGAGGATAAATGTCCGCCACAAAATTTTCTCTCCTACTGTGTAGTGGCCTACTAGTGCTAAGCGCTTGCGGTGGCCCTGAGCCGGGAACTGACAGTAACCCATCAGCCAGCTCTCCCGTGAGCCCCTCACCAAGCTCAACCGAAAGCCCTAGACCGTCTAGCTCACCCACCGTCACTGTCTCACCAGCTACCGCTAGTACCTCCGCTAGCCCAACAGCTCCTGCAAGCTCATCCACCCCTGCGACAGCAAACCCCACCAACCAGCAGCCGGGGGCCGCCCATCAAACTACCGCCCCACCGCTGACTGAAAGAAAAGGCTACATCCCGCAGGGCGCGGTTCCTGTCACCTCCTTCTACCCGGTCAGCGAGAACTGGAATGTTGGTATTATCGTGAGCCCCTCAGGCAATATCGGGTGCGATGTTAGAGGCACTACCACAGCCGTCTGCGGGGTGGTCTCCTACGCGGAGGAAAGGAAGTACACAGAACCCTCAGCACTGCTTACCCGGTGGATTTTCTCGCTGGATGATTCGGTCCAGCAGGTGGAGCTAGGGGCACGGGGTGATGCCCTCTTCTTCATGATGAACCAGTCTAACCCTTCTGGTGGTTCTGCCCAGGTGGTGCCTTATGGGACCAGTGTTTACTCCCAGCACCTGGCCTGTGAGTCGGCACAAGAGGCCATGACCTGCTGGAACACTAAGACCGGCAGGGGAGTTGTGATGAGTCGAGAGGGCTACAGTACTTTTTAGCTCTGCTAACCGCTTTACAGACAGTTCTTCTCTCTTGTCACTCAACTTTCTCAAGCCTGTTAAGTTAAGTTCTGGATCTCTGCAGCGTTTTGCTTCTTGTCAGATGCCCATTCAAAGTTCTACTGTGTTAGTACCGGACTACAAATATGAAAGAGAAGGTAATCAAGGATGCGAATTCGTTTAGCCCTGCTCACTGGACTCGGTGTGGGTTATGTTTTGGGCGCCCGCGCCGGTCGCGAGAGCTATGAAAAGATCAAGAGTCAGGCTAACAAAGCTCTGCATGATCCTACTGTTCAAGAGAATGTGAAGGCCGCAGGGGAAACTATTCGCCATAAAGCTCCTCTGGTTGCCGAGAAAACCAAAGAAGTAGCTTCAACGGCTGTAGAAAAAACCAAAGAAAAAGTAGAAGAAATCAAAGAGACCCGCATCGAAACCAAGGCAGAGAAAGCCGTCGATGAAGCAGTCGAGCAAGCACCTGCAGATGTTATCTCAGATCCAGTCACCGCCCCCGAGGACGAAGGCCCGCTAGCTACTGCCTAGGCACCTAAGCAACTCCAG
Source organism: Rothia sp. CCM 9416 (assembly GCF_048513535.1). Taxonomy (NCBI): domain Bacteria; kingdom Bacillati; phylum Actinomycetota; class Actinomycetes; order Micrococcales; family Micrococcaceae; genus Rothia; species Rothia sp. CCM 9416. The sequence goes on from NZ_JBLXXR010000002.1 coordinate 177,257, forward strand.
CCCGTCGACCGTTTAGAGCTCTATACGGTAGGCGGGCTTTTTACTGCCTCTTCCACTGGTGTTCTCTGCAAACCGTAAGAGCCTCAAGAGGGATAGGGCCACCATAGATATGTGGGAACAGCTCAAAAATTGCTCTAACCGGTGTACCGGCCAAGACTATGAGCGGAAGGCGCCAACGCCTTCAGAAAGCCGAATAAATTCATCGATGTCCTCTTGGGTGGCATAGGCAACCGGGGTAACCAGTATCTCGTTCATGCAGGAACGGAAAATCCTGCTGATGTTGACGGGCTCTGACCCCCGCCCACCAATCACAGCCTTAGTTGAGAGCCCATAGCTAAGGGTAGTCAGCTTATTAGCCTGAACCTTCAGATGAGTGCCAGTTTTAATCTGACCAGTACTATCAAGGTAGACCAGCATGTTATAAAAATATGAGCGAATCCGTTCAAGGCTTTTGATCGAAATATCCTTGATACCGGGGACTGGGCGTAGTTCGGAAACCATGCTGAGAGTAATACGGGAGATTGCCTGCGAACGCGGGGTGATGGGGAGAAAATGCTCCAGAATTTTAACCGTGTTGAGAACATCCTGGCCTTCGACAGAAACAGCTTTCATACTGGCTTCTGTTTCCTGCCCAATAAGGTCAAAGGCGAAGGTGAGAAGCTCCACCCTGTTATTAAAAGAGTGACGCAGCGATCCCATGGAGATCCCGGCCTCGGCTGCAACATTCCTGACGGTAACGGCACTAACACCGCGCTCATTGAGCAGTTTCCATAGAGCCTGGGCAATTACCCGGTTCCGGGCTTCGTGGTCGATGAGTTTAGGCACGGACAAACTCCTGAGGGTCAGCAGAGGCATCCTGGCAGACAGGGGAGATAAAGATGTTCAGGAGTGTCTCGAACTGCACAATAATAGGTTCGGTAAGTTCCTGCGTGCTGATCTCACCATCTGTGAGAGCGTAAAGCGCGTTAATGCCCCAGAGCAAGGCAACGAGCTTCTCCACCTCCAGGTCAATATCTAGCCCCGGCTTGAGGAAGCCATGAGCTCGAAGCTGGCTCAACAAGAACCCATAGGCATATATAAAGTCCGCCTCATGTTCTTGGAGTATTTTTGCAATATCAGGGAAAATTCGCATGTCTGCCAGCATGCCTGCTATGACTGTCGTGAATCGTTGTCCGTCTTCTGAAACCGGCGAAAGGTAGGTGTAAAGTTCTTCCAAATTGTCAAGTAGCTGGCCTTCAAACTGCCGGTTGGTGAGGGAACGGATAAACTTTTTTCCTGCAAAGTCCAGGGAAAAAAGCATCATCTCCTCAAAAGAGGGGAAGACATGGCGCAAAGAGCCGGTAGAGATCCCGGCTTGGGCGGCAACGGTCCGTACCGAGACACCTCGTACTCCCTCACGCGTCAGCACCTGCCAGACTGCGTGAGCGATCTCCTGTTTTCGTTCCTCATGGTCTATTAGTTTTGGCACAGAATCCACTTTAGAACATCTTCTAAACCCGACACCTTTTTGGCTACAAGATGTCACGAAAGTGTCGACACGCCCCAAGGACGACTGCCCTAAAGCTCCAAGTGGGCTAGAGCATAACTGCACGCCCACAGCGCAACCTCTTGCATAGCCTGGTTAAGCAGGACACAATGGATTCTATGGCTACTACACATTTAGAAGGCAGCGCCGTTCAGACCGTCGGCGAACTGCCCACCCTTGACTCACAGGCTCCCAGCTTTACCCTGGTCAAGACCGATTTGAGTGAGATTTCATCCGCCGATTTTGCCGGTAAAAAGGTAATCCTCAATATCTTCCCCTCCATCGATACCGGCGTTTGCGCCAGCTCGGTGCGCACCTTCAACCAGCAGGCAGCTGCTTTGGAGAACACCGTGGTTCTGTGTGTTTCCCAGGATCTTCCTTTTGCCCTGGGTCGCTTCTGTGGTGCAGAAGGCATCGAAAACGTCGTGACTGCTTCTGCCTTCCGTTCATCATTTGGCAAAGACTTTGGCCTAACCCTCGCTGATGGCCCGCTGGCCGGTCTCTTGGCCCGATCCGTGCTTATTCTGGACACCGAAGGCCAGGTCATCTATACCCAGCTGGTCGATGAAATTAGCAGCGAACCCGATTATCAAGCCGCACTTGCTGCTCTTTAAGCCTTGACCGCTTTTATCATGTGGCCCCCGTTCCTGCCAGTGCTGGCAGGAACGGGGGCCTTATCTATGATGGCTATTACCTAGCTTAGAAAACCCAGTTAGCCAGAATAACGCAGGTTGCTGTTCCCGCCAGGAGGCTAAGGGCGAGGTTTCCGCGCCAAAGATGTAGGGCGGCGGTCACAAGGGTTCCGGCCAAGTAGGGGGTAGCTGTTTGCCAGGAAGAATAGTCAATGTCTGCAATCACATAAAAACCCAGGCAGATAATAGCCCCTAAGGGTACCCAGCGGGCCAAATCAGTGACGAGGGCTGAGTCTTTGAGCGCATTTTTGATGCCAAAAGGAAGCAGCCGCAGGGCAAAGGTGATGCCTGCGGAGAGAAAAATAGCGGAGAGGATGTAACTGGTGCTAGGCACGGGGCAGCTCCTGTAGGGCTGTTTTAGGCTGGGCATAATGGCGGATCGTCAGCAAGGCGACAAGGCCCAGGAGAGAGAGAAGCAAGATGGAATGGGGGAAGAACACTATGGCAGTTATCGAGGAGAGGGCTGCCAGCGCCGCCGTTGTTTTATCCCTGACTGCTTTATAGGCGTTGATAGAGAGCAGAATAAACATACCGGTCATCACAAAGTCCACGCCTTTGAGATGCGATAGGAAAGTGGCGCCTACAAGAGCGCCTAGAGTTGACCCGCCCCACCAGCTCACCCAGAGACCCACAGATACGGTTAAAATGCGACTCCCGCGAAAGCCCTGGGAGCCCGGTGCGGTATTGACTGCGTAGGCTTCATCGCAGAGCAGATACACGGCGACCGCTTTAGCTAGGTTCCCCTGAACATTCTGTAGCGGGTAAGAGATACCGTAGACCAGGTGGCGGGCATTCATGAGTAGGGTAGTTGAGGCGATCAGTGAGAGGGGCGCTACCGAGGCAATGAGCCCAACCAACAGAAATTCCACCGAGCCGGCGAAGACGATCGCTGAGAGTGCAGGCGCAACCCACCAGGGTAAGCCAACCGAAGCGACCAGTACGCCTAAGCCCATACCCATGACCATAAACCCTATGCACAAAATACCCGCTACTCGCATGCCTTCTTTAAAGCCGCTTTCACCGGGTAGGGTAGCGACATGCTCACCGACAATATCGGGTGTGGTTGAGGTTTCTTTCGTGATGTGCATACGGCCAGTTTAAAGAAAAACGAGAGCAAGGTGTTTGCGAATAATTGCTGAGAGTGCTATGTGCTGGCAATATATGTATATGGATTCTTTAGATAGGGCAATAATCAATGAGCTCACCCGCAATGGTCGGCTGACTAACCAGGAACTTGCGGCGCGCGTAGGCCTCACTGCGGCCCCCTGCCTCCGCAGGGTACGCAGGCTCGAAGAACAAGGAATTATCGAAGGCTACAGCGCTCGCATCAACTATGAGGCCATGGACGAGGGGTTTGAAGTCCTGGTTTTTGCTGACCTATCTCGCAACGATGTTGCGAGCATTGAGGATTTTGAGAACACCATTATGGCCAGCGAGAACGTGGTTGAGTTCCGCCGTATGTACGGGCTACCTGATTACTACATTAAGGTTAGAGTCAAAGACTCAGCTGCCTACGAACGCTGGTTTTCAGAGGTCGCCGCCCGGCACGACTCTGTTATCAGGGTGGACTCCCGTATCACAATGAAGCTTCTCAAAGCCCCTTAACCTACCCTTGGGCCGCAGGGAATAAACTCTGCCTCTGCCCAGTTGAAACTGCAACCACGCTTAGGACAATTACCCAGGAGAAACCATGAGTGAGAATACCGCTAACCAACGCACCCAAGACCCCAACTACCGGGCCGTCACGGTAGAGCGGACTGCCTCCCGCCACTACCGCGCAACCAACGCCAAGGGCGACAGCCTTGAATTCGGTCAGGGGGAGGGGCTACTGACCCCTGTTGAGCTTCTGTTAGCCGCTATTGCCGGTTGCTCAGCTATCGACGTGGACGTTGTCACCGGCCGCCGCGCAGAAGCAGAGGAATTTAGTGTCACCTCTTCCGGCATCCGCCAGGTTGATGAAAACGGTGCCGTCCGTATGGACGATATTGAAGTTAGCTTTAAGGTCCGCTTCGCCGCAACGGAAGCTGGGGAAAAAGCTCAGTCAATGGTGGACCGACTCATCCGGCTATCTGCTGAGAAGGACTGCACCGTATCTCGCACGGTCGAGCACGGCTCAAAAATCACCTTCATCAACGAAAATGCCTAGGACATTTGCCGGGTAAAGCTATATCACGTGATACCCGGTGGTATGTGGCCTGCGCGGTTGGTAGTCTAAAGTTTGTCTTAAACCCCCTAAGCAAAACTGTTGGGGACTCATTACCAGCGAAAGTAGCAGCACACTATGTCTCCTGAAGCACACCCTGCACCTACCGGGCAGGTTAAAGAAGAGCTTAAAAGAGGGCTAGCTAGCCGGCACCTCTCTATGATCGCAATCGGCGGTGCTATCGGTACCGGTCTGTTTGTGGCATCAGGTTCCACTATTGCAGAAGCCGGTCCGGGTGGTGCCCTAGTGGCTTATATCCTGATTGGCTTTATGGTGCTGCTCCTGATGCAGTCCCTGGGCGAAATGGCAGCGCACCTGCCGGTAGCGGGCTCCTTCCAAACTTTTGCCTCCCGCTATGTTTCAAGCTCCTTTGGCTTTGCTATGGGCTGGAACTACTGGTTTAACTGGGCAATTACCGTAGCCGCGGAGCTGGTCGCTGCGGGCGTCATCATGTCCTACTGGTTGCCGGGTGTCCCCGGCTGGGTATGGGCAGGTGTCTTCCTCGCTCTCATCCTGGGTATCAATGTGCTTTCGGCCCGCTCCTACGGTGAATCTGAGTTCTGGCTGGCCACCATTAAGGTCATTACCGTTATCGTCTTCCTTATTGCCGGCATTGCAATGATTTTTGGCATTCTGGGCAACCACAACAACGGCTTTGCTAACTGGACGAACGGCGAGGCCCCTTTCAAGGGCGGCTTCGTCTCGATTATGGCGATCTTCATGGTTGCGGGTTTCTCCTTCCAGGGCACCGAGATGATCGGTGTTGCCGCAGGCGAATCCCAGAACCCTCGCCGCGATGTGCCCCGGGCGCTTAAGAGCGTATTCTGGCGGATTATGCTCTTCTACATTGGAGCGATTGCCGTAATCGGTACCCTCATTCCCTACACCAACCCCAACTTGTTGCGCACCGGTGAAACCGATATCGCCTATTCACCCTTCACTATGGTTTTTGAGAACCTGGGTATTGCTTTTGCCGCTTCGGTCATGAACGCGGTTATTCTGACTGCTATCCTGTCAGCCGGTAACTCAGGTCTCTACGTCTCATCCCGTATGCTCTACGCTCTTGCCCTTGAAGGCCGCGCACCCCGTATCTTCACCCGGGTCAACGCCCGAGGCATCCCTATGCCTGCGCTGCTGATGACTGCCGCTATTGGCCTGTTTGGCTTCGCCTCAGCGGTTATTGGTGAGGGCTCTGCCTACACCTGGCTTATTAATATTTCAGGTTTGTCAGGCTTTATCACCTGGGTGGGTGTGGCTATTTGTCACTACCGTTTCCGCCGGGCTTATGTTGCTCAGGGTAACGACGTCAATGACCTGCCCTATAAGGCCCCTCTCTTCCCCCTGGGCCCCATCGTAGCTTTGCTTATGTGCCTTATGGTGATTGCTGGTCAGAACTACAACGCAATCTTTGAAGGTCTGTGGCTCCAAGTGGTCTCCGCCTACATCGGCCTGCCTATTATCATTGGTGTCTGGCTGGTTCATAAGCTGGTTACCGGTTCTAAGAGGATCCCTCTGGAACAGGTGGATGTTTCTGGTATTGAGGTGGGCCAAGCCCAATAGGCGCCCACGCCGCTGGCTGTTTGCAGACCCCGCTACTGCCCCCTCCGTCAGGTTGGAGAGGGCGGTAGCGGGGTGTTTATCTATTGGATGCGCTGACTCATCAGATGCGGCCTTGAAAGGCTAGAATAAGGTGGTTTGTACATATAGGAGCTGGGAGGGCCACCGTGGCTAAGCTGTATTTCCGTTTTGGGGCGATGAACTCTGGTAAGTCCACTGCGCTCTTACAGGCGGCCCATAACTATGAGGAGCGCGGTCAAAGGGTTCTGCTTGCTAAGCCACAGCTCGACACTAAGGGGGACACTGCCATTGTTTCCCGCCTGGGGGTTACTCGCGCCGCGGATTTCCTCGTGGGTGATCAGGACTCTGTGCGTGAGCTCTTCCATGCGGCGGCTGAACCTCACGCCCGGCAGGAACAGCTTCACGGGCACCTGCCTGTCTCCTGCCTGCTAGTGGACGAAGCCCAGTTCCTGACCACTGCCCAGGTTGATGACCTGATGCGGATCGCGGTGGAGGAGAATGTTCCCGTCATGTGCTACGGCATTCGCACGGACTTCCAGACGCGGGCCTTTCCCGGTTCAGCCCGTCTGCTGGAAATCGCGCACAGCCTTGAAGAACTTAAAACTATTTGCCGCTGCGGCCGCAAGGCTCTCTTTAATGGGCGCACTGTAGACGGTCGTTTTGTGTTTGCCGGTGACCAGGTGGCTATTGACGGGGTTCATGTGGGCTATGAGTCTCTCTGCCCTTCCTGCTATTTGCAGGAATCCGGTGGCAAGCTTTACCAATAGCTGGCAGGATCCCATGGCTATCCGTAGTGTCCAGAATCTTGGCTAGGGCTTTTTTATCCCCTTTTTAGTGGTTTATGTCATGCCGAAGCGCCGAGGTGTGCCCAAACCAGCCTATAATCGTAGTGCCCAGTCCTTTTTTGAGAAAGAGAAAAATCTATGGCTGTATCACCCAAAACCCGCCTGCTGGCTGTACCCACCGTCGCGCTGATGTCCCTAGCCCTTCTGGCTGGTTGTGGCTCATCCGATAAAAAAGAGAGCGTAGCAGCGGAGACTTCTAGCTCAGCTAGCGCCTCAGCTGAGCAGTCCCAGGCAGCGGAGGAGACCAGCTCAGCTGCCGCTGATGAGGCTAAGGTAGAGGCAGTTATTCCTGACGGCTTCAAGAAGGTAACAGCACCTAACAATAAGATCAGCTTTGCTGTTCCTGAGGGCTGGATGGAGATGGACAGTGAGGCCATTGCCAACACTGATGCTATTCAGGAGTACCTGGATCAGGCCGCCCAGGGAACTAACTTCACCCCCGAGGAGCTTAAGTCTCAGATGGCTCAGCTTGATCTGATGGCTACCTCTGTGACCCCTAACGAAGATGGTTTCGCTGAGAATGTGAACGTCAACGCTGAGCCCGTCTTGGTTACTTCCCTGCCTGATCAGGCCGAGATGGAATCACTGGCTAAGGGTATCAACGCTACTCCGGGCGAGTACAAGAAGATCTCCACCCCTCTGGGTGAGGGCACTCAGCTGAGCTACACTCTTGACGTTACCGGTGTGTCCGTACACGGCGTGTTTGTGGTTGTGCCTTCTGGTACCGGTACCGGCTTCAGCGTTCTTACTGTTTCAAGTAGCAATGCTGACAGCGCGGCCAAGCTAGCCGAGCAGATGGCTGGATCCCTGTCCAAGGCCTCCTAGTTTCTTAGAGGCTTATGAGCTGACAGCTCGCGCTAAGGCCCCGCACCCTCTTGGGTGTGGGGCCTTAGCGCTTCCTGAGCGGTCTTTGTCAGTTAGTGAAGTGTATAAAGCTTGTGAACTTCCATTTATTTTGTTAAGTTGGTGTCACGATTCAGAAGCCCAACGGTAAGCCCTTTGACTTGTTGGCTGGCAACCGCCTGACGCAGACGGTGCTCTCAAAGGAAAATCGGTCGCTACCCACAAGGCGTAGCGAAAGTGGCGTTTGTTTTAAGGAGGCCCACAGTGGGTCGTATTTTTTCGTGGACATCAGCTATCCGTTCTGCACTGTGTAGGAACAAGCCAGAGGACTTTTCTGACCCGGTTCAGGCACAAGAGCAAGAATCGCCGTCTATCCCTATTTCGCGCTGTACTATCCACGCACCTGGCCACGGGGTTACGCCCTCACTGGGACTTGACGCTTCGAATATGACCTGGCGGAGGGTGTCTATGACGGAGCTGCGGGGGACTAGGGTGCGCTTATCTATCGGTGGGCAAAACAGGTTTTTTTGGAATCACGATACTGAGCGCCTGAGCGTTTTCCTCAGAAAAACTGATGAGTCAGTTCAGGGGGATTCTGCCTTGCCCCTGCTTTGGAGTCCTTCAAGTAATTTACTGGGTGTGCGCGAGGGAAAGTCCTTCTATTTGGTTCACCTGGCGGAGCAACCACTTGATTATTGTTCCTATAGTGACTCTTCACCGAGTAGTAGGGAAAGCCAAGTTAGAAACTAACTAGGTACTGCGAGGCTTATTCAATAGGTTAGTATTCTAGCACAGCTCTCTATCAGCCAATACTCCTTATCAGTGCGGAATAAATAGTTGGATAATCGAATTATAGAAGTATTGATGAGAGTTTATCCGCTAGTATTTTATTCTGCTCGCATGAAAATGTGTGATTTGTTGCAAATTTAATATTCTTTATGAAAACAGTTGGTTCAACTGTCTGTAACCCATTTTTGCTAAGAACAAAATTTAGACTATCGAAATATAGTTTAGCAGTCTCTGCAGATTTCTTATAGCTTTTTAGAAAATCGTACTGTTGGCAAACTATTTTTCCAAGAAAGTCTCCGGGGAAATGATTTTCAATAATATCAGAAGGGGAGAAGATTCCGTTCTGAATTTCTTGAGTTATTTCGATTCCACGTGAATATCCGTATCCAGTTGCCATTAAATCGTAGATATAATCATTAAAATCGAAGGCCGAAGTAGGATTTGATAGATTCTGCAATTGATCTAAGGCTAAATTTTTTTCTTTTCGCTTTATTTGGTACTTCTGTGCTAGTCTGTGCAAATAGGGGGGAGCCATAGTATACGTTTTCTATGATGGAGTTAGATGAAAAATGTGATTCGATTCTTTGTTCGATATCGTCTATATCGAGTTTCCATTTTTGGGTTAGTTTAAAAATAATTTCTGAGGTGTTTTTTCTGGGGTCATGGGTTACAAAACCCTGTGCTGCAATTGTCTTCCAATAAGGAGTAAGCCAACGCGAATCTCTACTTCTTTTTTCTGGTATATCCCCATTATGGACGTCAGCAAAGACTTGTTCAAAAAATGGCTCACTTTGTGATCCACTCCTCTTGTCGTTGAAATCTCTCTGTGAGTAGTCAAATGTCTGTTTGCTTGCACTACCTCCAAGTATTATCCAGTCAACAGAATTTTTTGTTCCGTCTAGAACCTTTTTTTCATTATCTATTTCAATAATCCAGCAAATAATTTTAGGTTTACACTCGGCCTCTCGATATTCAAATCTCTCGTGGACAGAGAGTGAATAATAGACAGTTCCTTTGTATCCGTACCATCTATCTGTCTCTATGTTTTGCGCTTCCCGGATGTCTTTAGACTCTGTGATGATTGATGGAGCTATTTCGTCAAGATAACTTTTGAGTTCGGCCTCTCTCGCGTCGGTGAAGTACTTTGAAATTTCAGTGTAGCTAGCTGAATGTTTTCCGCTTGCCTTGACACCTGTCCGCGGAATGGGGTGAGCAGCTGCTTCTGCAGATATTTCAAAACTTTTTTGTACCTCTGGTCTTTGAGAGATGCTACTCCTTGAATCTAGAAGGCTTTCAACCTTCCATAATCCCTTATAGTAAGCATTATTCTTATTATATTTAATATTTTTCATAGATTTATCATAATACGTTGATTTTATATATTTACAGAGTTTGGTGATGTAGGGGAGTCTATTTTGGAGCTCTAAGTGTAGAGCGTTCAAAGGCGTAGCCTCATCTACCAGCCCCGCAGGAGTTAACTGACCTGCGGGGCTTCGACAATACATTTGGCCTAGCTCTTCAACATATCCACCGCTTCGTTCAGCGTTGCGCTGGGGCGCATGACTGCTGAGGCTTTGGCGTCCTCAGGCTTGTAGTAGCCGCCCAGGTCGGCGGGGGAGCCCTGCACCGCCAGCAGCTCAGCCACAATCTGCTCCTCGTTAGCCGCCAGAGCCTCCGCTACCGGCGCGAACTGAGCCGCCAGGGCCTCATCCTCGGTCTGAGCCGCAAGCTCCTGAGCCCAGAACTTAGCCAGGTAGAAGTGCGAGCCACGGTTATCAATCTCGCCCACCTTACGCGACGGCGACTTGTTCTCATTCAAGAAAGTACCGGTCGCCTTATCCAAGGTGTCAGCCAGCACCTGAGCCGAAGCGTTACCGCTGGTCTTGGCCAGGTGCTCAAACGAAGCCGCCAGAGCCAAGAACTCACCCAGCGAATCCCAGCGCAGGTGGTTCTCTTCCACCAGCTGCTGAACGTGCTTAGGTGCTGAACCGCCCGCGCCGGTCTCAAAGAGGCCACCACCATTAATGAGCGGAACAATGGAGAGCATCTTGGCGCTGGTGCCCAGCTCCAGAATGGGGAAGAGGTCAGTCAGGTAGTCACGCAAAACGTTACCGGTCACAGAGATAGTGTCCTGGCCCTGGCGGATCCGGTCAATGGAGAACTGGGTGGCTTCCGCCGGCGCCAGAATACGGATATCCAGGCCCTCGGTGTCGTGCTCGGGCAGGTACTTCTGAACCTTGGCAATCAGGTTGGCGTCGTGGGCGCGGTTCTTATCCAGCCAGAAAACAGCGGGGGTCTTAGAATCGCGGGCACGGGTGACAGCCAGCTTGACCCAATCCTGCACCGGCACGTCCTTGGTCTGGCAGGCTCGCCAGATGTCACCGGCAGAAACCTGGTGCTCCATCAGCACCTCACCAGCGGAGTTAAGAACCTGAACAGCGCCGTCAGCGGCAAGCTGGAAGGTCTTATCGTGGGAGCCGTACTCCTCAGCCTTCTGAGCCATCAGACCAACGTTCGGCACAGTACCCATGGTGGTGGGGTCAAAGGCACCCTTGGCGCGGCAGTCATCAATCACGGTCTGGTAGACACCAGCGTAGGAAGAGTCCGGCAGAACGGCCAAGGTATCAGCCTGCTGGCCAGCCTTACCCCACATCTGCCCGGAGGTGCGGATCATGGCGGGCATGGAAGCATCCACAATAACGTCGGAGGGCACATGCAGGTTAGTGATGCCCTTATCGGAGTTCACGTAGGCCAGTTCGGGGCCCTCAGCCAGGCCCTTCTCAACCAGGGCGCGAACATCGTCCTGAATCTCGGCGGGCAGGGTCTCAATACCGCTAAGGATAGCGGCCAGGCCGTTGTTACCGTTCAGGCCAGCGGCATCAAGCTGCTCACCGTACTTGTCAAAGAGCTCAGAGAAGTAAGCACGGACCACGCGGCCAAAGAGAATGGGGTCAGAAACCTTCATCATGGTGGCCTTCAAATGCACAGAGAAGAGCACACCCTCAGCCTTAGCGCGGGCAATCTGCTCAGCTAAGAAGCGGTCCAGGGCGGCAACGTCCATGTAGGTGGCGTCAATAATCTCACCGGCCAGTACAGGGGTGGACTCCTTGAGCACGGTGACGGTGCCATCAGCCGCTACATGCTGAATCTTGAGGTTATCATCGGCCTTCATGACCACAGACTTCTCGTTGCTAAAGAAATCGTTCTGGCCCATAGTTGCCACATTGGTCTTGGAGTCAGCGCTCCAGGCACCCATGGAATGGGGGTTCTTGCGGGCGTAGTTCTTGACCGACAGGGGAGCGCGGCGGTCTGAGTTACCTTCACGCAGAACGGGGTTAACCGCTGAGCCCTTGACCCGGTCGTAGCGGGCACGAACGTCCTGGTCGGCTTCGGTGACGAGCTCTTCGGGGTAGTCGGGAATCGCGTAGCCCTTGCCCTGTAGCTCGGCAATAGCGGCCAGTAGCTGGGGCTGAGAGGCAGAAATGTTAGGAAGCTTGATGATGTTGGCTTCGGGGGTCTTAGCCAGCTGGCCCAGCTCGGTGAGGGCATCGGGCACCTGCTGGTCGGCTGGGAGAATATCGCTGAACTGAGCCAGAATACGGCCAGCCAGCGAGATGTCTCGGGTTTCCACCTCAACACCGGCGGTTGATGCGTAGGCTTCCAGAATAGGCAGGAAGGAGTAGGTCGCTAGTAGCGGAGCCTCATCGGTGTGGGTGTAAATAATCTTTGCCATGTAGGGCGTCTCCCTTGTTGCTTGTGGGCAGTGTCATTCCTAAGAATACAACCCTGTGCCCCAGCTCATAGAATTTTACACGGCTGGGTCATAAAACGTGCCAGGTATCTCCTGGAAAAGTCATCCTTAGGTAGATTGGAGAGTATGCAGCAACAAGACTCTCCGGCCGCAGAGACCACCCCTCTGCCCGCCCACGAAACCTACCTATCCCAGCTGATTGAAGCCCCCCGTATGGTGGGCCTTGCCGCCTCGCGATCGGGTGAACCCGTCCTCACCGTGCAGACACTGAATAAAGAGGGAGCTAAGTACCGGCCCCGGCTCTGGGCTCTACCCGCTCACCAGGAGGAAAAGCCCTACCCGCTGACCGCGCCGGACTCCGGGGCGGCCCTGCTCGCACTCGATGAAGAAGGCAGACCTTACCTGACCCTGGACAAGGACCTAGACCAAGCCGAGTCCAAGAGCCTCAAAGGGGTCTACCGCCTGCCAGAACGGGGTGAACCCGAACTGGTCCTCAGTTTTCCCGGCGGCATTAATGAACTGGAAGTCCGCCAGCGGGAGAAGGGCCCTCGCTACATCTTCACGGCCAAGGCCCACCGTGGCTCACTCGAAGAACAAGCCAAGACACTTGATGAACGAGAAAAGAGCGCAACCAGCGGGGTACTCTACAGTGAGTTCCCCACCCGCTTCTGGGACCACGATTTGGGCACCGGCAAGCTCAGCCTCTACCTGCAAGACGGACAGGAAGAGCCCCGCCTCATCCATGAGCTGGGGGAGGGGGCCCTGCTCTCAGGTTTTACTGTCTGCCCCGGCGGTTCCCAAGCAGCCCTTACTGTAGAAACAAAAGAAGGCGGTATCTACCAGCGCTATAGTGTTTGGCTGATAGACCTGGACGGGCAGACAGCCCCACGGGAAATTGCTGCCGCAACAGCTACTCATGACTATATAGCTGGTAGCTTCACTCCTGAAGGCACCGGCCTTGCCGTGACCCAGGTTCGCCGCTGGTTGCCCGGTCAGTCCATTAAGCTCAATGCCAATCACTACAATCTGGCAACCGGCGCAATGACCGAGCTTTCCCGCGACATAGACCGCTGGGCAGATGACCTGGTCTGGCTGGATGAAGAAAACTACGTCTTTAGCAGCGATAACCTGGGTGCAAGCGCTATTTATAGGGGGAGCCTGAAGGGGACGACCGAAACCCTGGTAGACGATGGGCGGTCGCATTTCTCGTCGCTTGCCTACAACGATGGTGCCCTGGTCGCCCTCAAAGACAGCCACCAGCATTCGGCCTACCCCGTGCGTATTGATACCACCAATGGTCGCGTAACCCGCATAGCCAGCCCGGTTGAAGAGCTGAAGGCGCCCGGTAAGCTAGAACGGCTGACCTCAACCGCCGCAGACGGTACCGAACTCACCAGCTTCCTGGCCTTACCAGAGAACTGCGGCACTGAGCCCCTGCCCCTGCTGGTCTTCGCCCACGGTGGGCCCTGGGGGTCCTGGAACTCCTGGAGCTACCGCTGGAACCCCTGGGTCTTTACCCAAGCAGGCTACGCTGTGCTTATGCCCGACCCCGCTATCTCCACCGGCTACGGCCAAGACATGCTAGATCGGGGTGGGGACGACCTGGGAGGGACCCCCTACAGGGATATTATGCAGGTTGTAGAAGAGGTCAGCGCCCGCCCCGATATCCAGGGCGACAACCTAGCCTTCTCCGGCGGGTCCTACGGCGGATTTATGACGAACTGGGTAGCAGGTCGGGCTGAAAAACGTTTTAAGTGCTACATCACCCACGCCTCAATCTGGGACTATAAGGCCATGTACTTTCTGACCGATAACGGTGCCTGGAATGAGTGGAAACTGAGCCAAGGCGGCGAAGGAGATACCATTTCCCCCTACCACCGGGCCGCCCATATCGCCGCCCCCATGCTGGTCATCCACGGCGATAAGGACTACCGGGTGCCCATCGGCCAGGCCCACCACCTCTGGGCTGATCTGCAACACTACTCGCCTGAGCTGGAGCACAAGTTCCTCTACTTCCCCGACGAAGGGCACTGGATCCTTAAACCCGGCAACTCGCGCCTCTGGTACCGCGTCTTTGTGGCCTGGCTCAACCAACATTTGGGTGGTCAAGAGTTCCAGATGCCCGAGATTCTAGGTTAGGGGAAATCACACCAGCCCCGACCACCCCGAACACAGATGCCCGCCACGGTAAGAACCGGGCGGGCATCTGGTTAGACTTGCTGCCTTAGAGCTTCTCTCGCTCATTTTGTACAGCCTTGCGCCTGCGCGCCGTCAGCGTAATAGCAGGCCCGATATTGGCCGCTACCCAGAGCGGGATAAGTACCACCAAAAACATAAAGAGTGTTCGAGCAATGGACGAGGCCTGGTCCGACTCAATCAGAGTGTTGAGCCAAGATGCGAGCCCCACAATTAAGACTGTCCCCATCAGCAGGTAGCTAAGAGCCCACCAGAACTCACTGGCCGATGCCTCGCCCCGACTGTTCAAGTAGTGTCTGTAGAGAAGACGAACAGCACGCAAAGGCCCTACCTGCTCAGCGCTCGCGGGAGCGCGGTATTCGTCCTCGTAGCCCTCATCATCATGAAAGCCACCCACAGCAAGAGCCTCTGGGGTATCGAGTGAGGGCGCTTCTACAGGTCTATGGCGGGTAGGCTGGTTCTCAGACATACCCCTAAGAATACCTAAGGAAAGTGGAAAGCACCCATGCCCACACTTCTGCTCACCTACTTTGGCCCCTTTAGCGGTACCCCTTCGAACCCCACCGGGCAGGTTGCCCAGCGTGTAGCCCAACTCCTGGCAGGCAGTGCGCCGGGGCTGAGTGTCCAGGTGCGAGAGCTACCCGTTGAGTTTGCGGCCTCCTCGCGGGCGCTGGCTGAAATTCTCGATGAGGTCCAACCCCAGATAGCTATTGCCCTGGGGGTTGCCGTGGGGCGGGATAAGGTCAGTCTAGAGAGGGTAGCTATTAACATGGACTCTGCTCGGATACCCGATAACGCCGGGGACCAGCGCACTGACACGCCAATTCAGCTGGATGGCCCCACCGCCTATTTTTCTACCCTGCCCACACGGGCTATTTTCGAGCGGCTGACTGCCGATGGCCTGCCGCTGGAGCTGTCCTATTCCGCTGGAACCTTTGTTTGCAACCATGTCTTCTACGAGTTAATGCACCAAACCGGCGGGTTCATACCCGCCGGTTTTATCCACATCCCGCTGAGCGATTCAGACCTGCTCAAGGCCAAGGGCCAATTAAGCTCCCCCTGCGCCGAAGCCGGAGGGCTAGAGGGCAAGACTGCCCCGACCCTGGCCCTGGACCTGATGGCACAGATCCTGGAAGGGTGCATTGTGCTCACCCTAGAGACGCTTACTCAGCCTGGGGCCTAAAGAGTGGGGGCTGTCTGGCTCATGCCGCAGGAGAAGAGCTAGCTGAAGATTGATGGGGAGGTAGGGCACAGAAAATAAGGACGACAGCTAGCCCGGGAGGAATGAAACAAGCCCAGAAGAGCCAACCGGGCATACCTACATCACGCAGGCGGCGAGAGCCAAGCCCGGCGTTGAGCACCGTGAAAAGGATCCAGAAACTAGCAAAGATAGCCACCAGTCCAAGCCAAACACGAAATTCATGCACCTGCCAGATACTATCGGGGCGGTAGTTCGCTGGGTAGCTGGCCTGGGTGATGGTATAAACCCAGAAGATCAGGGTAGAAAAACTCACCAGGGCCCAGGCAAGTAGCCACCAGAGGATAACCTTCCAGAACTCAGAGCGGCTGGCGCTTCCCCTAAAGACGAAGAGGTGTTTTTTCCAGCGGCTGATGGCATCGGACATGCTGGTGCCAGGCTGGGCCACCGGGGCAGGCTGTGTATTCATTGATACTCCCGTGAAATCGCTGAGAACATTTTTAGCTCTGGTCTTCTCCTGCCGAAAAACCGGTCTTGACCTAAGCGCTTGGGTAGTAGAGGAAACTACCGGCACCAGTGCAGAATGCCGGGCTGTCACCGGTAGTTTTTCTGATCCTCGAGAAGCCAGCCGGTAAGGGCTACTTCCTTCTTCAGCTAAGAAGAGGAATGTGTGCCCCTTACCGCCTGCTTTGCTTCCTTGCCTCCCCCTTAGCTTAGGCCTGAGCTCGCTTGTTCAGGTAGAAGTCAATGAGCGAGCGGGTTGAGGAGTCCTGCTGGGCCAGAACCGCGCGGTTACCGCCTACCGCCGGAGCTAGTTCAAGGGCAAGTTGCTTGCCCAGCTCCACACCCCATTGGTCGAAGGAGTCGATGCCCCAGACAATACCCTGAACAAAGGTGATGTGTTCATAGAGTGCAATCAGCTGGCCCAAGACGGAGGGGGTCAGCTGTGAGGCCATAATGGAGGTGGTGGGGCGGTTCCCCGAGAACACACGTGCAGAGACAATTTCTTCTGCGGTGCCCTCAGCCCGGACCTCATCGGCGGTCTTGCCAAAAGCCAGAGCCTTGGTCTGAGCAAAGAAGTTTGCCAGGAAGAGCTCATGGACGTCCTGCTCACCGTCGCGGGTGGGGTGAACCGGGTTAGCAAAAGCAATGAAGTCAGCCGGGATCAGGCGGGTTCCCTGATGAATCAGCTGGTAGAAGGCGTGCTGGCCGTTGGTGCCAGGCTCGCCCCAGAAAACCTCACCGGTAGCGGTGGTAACGGGGGACCCATCAGCACGCACAGACTTGCCGTTGGATTCCATGGTGAGCTGCTGCAGGTAGGCCGGGAAACGGTGCAAGTACTGGTCGTAGGGCAGAACCGCGTGGGTCTCAGCACCCAAGAAGTTAACGTTCCAGATGTTTAGTAGACCCATGAGGGCAGGAACGTTCTTGGCTAGGGGAGCGGTACGGAAGTGCTCGTCCATAGCGTGGAAGCCTGCCAGGAACTGCTCGAAAGTATCCGGACCCAGAACAATAGCAAGGGCCGTACCGATAGCTGAGTCCACGGAGTAGCGGCCACCGACCCAGTTCCAGAAACCGAAAGCATTTTCGGGGTCAATGCCGAAGGCTGCGACCTTATCCAGGGCGGTTGAAACAGCGACGAAGTGAGCGGCAACAGCCTCCTTCTCTTCCTTACCTTCTAAAGCACCTGCCTGGCGCAGCGAGTTCAACAACCATTGGCGGCAGACACGTGCGTTGGTGAGAGTCTCAAGGGTGCCAAAAGTCTTAGAGGCAACGATGAAGAGGGTGGTCTCCGGGTCGAGGTCTTTAACAGTCTCCGCGGCATCGGTGGGGTCGATATTGGAGATAAAGCGGGCTTCAAGACCAGGCTGAGCGTAGGGCTTCAGCGCCTCGTAGACCATGACGGGGCCTAGGTCTGAGCCGCCGATACCGATGTTAACAACGGTCTCAATAGCCTTACCGGTAATACCTACCCATTCGCCGGAGCGCACGCGGTCAGCAAAGTCGTAGACCTTGGCGAGAACCTCGTGGACATCGGTGTCAATGTCCTGCCCGTCAACAACCAGTGAGGGGTTAGCGCCCCTGGGGCGGCGCAGGGCGGTGTGAAGAACTGCGCGGTCTTCGGTGACGTTGATGTGCTCACCGGCGAACATGGCATCGCGGCGTTCTTCAAGACCAACCTGCTGAGCAAGCTCGGTTAGGAGGGTCAGGGTTTCCTCGGTGATCAGGTTCTTTGAAAGATCAACATAAAGATCGCCCGCGGTGTAGCTGAGCTTCTCTGCACGGGCGGGGTCTACCTGGAACCAGGTTCGCAAATCAGCCTGGGTTGAGTCCTTGTGAGCAGCAAGTTTACTCCAGGCGGAGGTGGACGTGGGATCAATGATGGGGCGAGACATAAAAGTTTTGCCTTCCTGTTGGGAATGATACCTTGTCTTCATTTTATGTGGGATTTGTAGTTTTTGGGTGGCCCTGTGGTGTGGCTTTTTATGGTATTTTTTCGATTTTTTCTGGCAGGTGTTTCCCTCAGAAGCTGCGCTGTTGCCCCTTGAAGGGCGGAAAATAGGGGGCCTTAGCCTTCTGGCTAGGCGGTGTATTAGTACAGGAGGAAAGCTAGCCTGCTGATAATAAGTGATGTTACTATTGGTCAGGTTCCTGCCTCCGGCGCGCTCTAAAAATATGACTTGTGACAGGCCTAATAAGGTACGCCGCGGGATGAAGGAACTCGATGCATTACTCAAGAGGTCGAAACGAGATACAGAAAGAAATTACTATGTCAGTTACCGAAAGTACGGCGCCACCGGGGTCAGGCCCCGACCTGCGCAAGGGCGATATCGACAAAGCAACCCGGGCTAATATGCGTGAAGGATCCCTAGCCCCCAAGGTTTTTATTCCAGCAGCCCTTATTATGGTGCTCTTTATTGGAGCAACCCTTCTCTTTCCCAGCAAAGCTAAGGGAATTTTCGATGCGCTACAGGCAGACGTTATTAACTACTTTGGTTGGTACTATGTAGCGATTGTTGCTTTCTTCGTTATTTTCGCCCTCTATCTGGGATTTTCCCGCATGGGCGACGTTAAGCTAGGCGATGACGACGACGAGCCCACCTACTCATTCATGACCTGGTTTGCCTTCCTCTTCGCCGCCGGTATGGGCATCGGCCTGGTCTTCTACGGGGCAACTGAGCCCCTCATGCACTTTGTGGATCCTCGCCCCGGCGTTGGCGGGGGCACCCAGGAGCGGGTAGCCCAAGCGGCTATGAGCCAGTCCTTCCTGCACTGGGGCCTTCACCCCTGGGCCATCTACGTCATTGTCGGTCTAGCTATCGCCTACGCTACCCACCGTCTCAAGTTGCCGCTTTCAATCCGCTATTCCCTCAAACCGCTTCTGGGCGATAGGGTCAAAGGCCTAACCGGCGATGTCATCGATGTTATCGCCCTGGTAGGCACCCTCTTTGGTGTTGCAACCTCCCTAGGCCTGGGTGTTATGCAGATCGCCGCAGGCCTGGGATACATGGATATCCCTGCCGAGGGTAACGGCTGGCTCATTGGCATCATTGTAGCCCTCATGGCTATCACCCTCTTCTCCGTGGTCACAGGCCTTGAAAAGGGCATGAAGTGGCTCTCCAACGGCAACCTCATTCTGGCTGCTATCGTCTGTCTCTTTGTTCTGGTGGTTGGCCCCAGCCTCTTCCTCTTTAGGAACTTCGTAGGCTCCATCGGTGACTACCTGCAAAACATTGTGGCAATGACCTTTGAGACCCTAGCTCTCTACGGTGTTGATGGCGAACAGTTCCAGGCAGCCTGGACTACCTTCTACTGGGGTTGGTGGATCTCCTGGTCGCCCTTCGTTGGCATGTTCATTGCCCGCGTATCCAAGGGACGTTCGGTTCGTGAATTTGTGGTCGGTGTTCTGCTGGTACCTGCCCTGACCTCCTTCTTCTGGTTCTCAGTTCTGGGTGGTACCGCACTTCATCAGCAGCTCTTTGGGGCTGGCAACCTGGTTGGGGAGGACGGCAGCGTCTCGGCGCAAAACGCCCTCTTCCAGATGTTCCACAACCTACCCGGGGGAGCAGTGCTCACCGCTGGGGCGGTACTTCTCATCACCGTATTCTTCGTTACCTCAGCTGACTCCGGTGCGCTGGTTCTGGGCATGCTCTCAACCAATGGTTCACCGGAACCCAAGACCTGGATTAGGGTTTTCTGGGTGCTGGTTGCGGCTGTCACCGCAATTTCCCTGGTAATTATTGGTGGGACCGATTCGCTCTCGGCCATTCAGACCGTTGCAATTCTGACCGCCCTTCCCTTCTCCCTGGTCATCCTTATGATGTGCCTTTCGCTCTACAAGGCTTTGAGCGTTGAGCACCGCCTCTTTGTCCGTGCTCAGAGGCGCAACGCTCGTGAGGAGATTGAAGACTCAATCCACGAAAGCATCGGCGATCGTGTCAATGAGCTTGTAGCTGAAGGTGTAGAGGACAAACTCTCAGCCGCTGTAGATCAGCACCTGGATGATGTTCTCGATAAGGCTGTGGAGGCTAGGGTAGAAGAAGCAGTCGAAAAGGCAGTTGACGAGGTCTCCCTTCAGATTGAAGCTAATACAGCTGCAATCGAGCAGATTCAAACGATTACCGGTTCCATGCCTGCTGTAGGCAAGAACACCAAGACACCCTGGAAACAGGATTAGTCAGGTCAAATATCTAGCCGCTTGAGGCTAGTATAAAACCCCACCGCTGTTCAGCAGTGGTGGGGTTTCTCATTTAAAATTGCGGTTGCCCCATCTGCTCTAGCTCTCCAGCGCCGGGGCGCGCTGAACCGGTGTGTCCCAGAAGATAGCCGGACCCTGGCAAGGGGTCGCTATACTAAAAGGTAAAGCCCTGTGCCCCTAGTCCCTGTTTGGGGTCCGGGGCGCTTCCGGCGTTTTATGTAATCCCAACCATTAAGCGAGATACTTACCGCATGTCTGAAACTCAGAAGACCGCATCACGGAGCGACCTTCGCAACGTGGCAATCGTGGCCCACGTTGACCACGGAAAGACCACCATCGTTGACGCGATGCTCAAACAGACCAACGCCTTTAGCGCCCACACCGATGTCGAAGACCGAGTCATGGACTCCGGGGACCTCGAAAAGGAAAAGGGCATCACCATCCTGGCCAAGAACACCACCGTCTTCTATGCCGGCCCCTCCGCAAACGGTGAAGAAGTCACCATCAACGTTATCGACACCCCCGGCCACGCCGACTTCGGTGGTGAGGTTGAGCGCGGTCTGTCCATGGTAGACGGCGTTGTCCTGCTGGTTGACGCTTCTGAAGGGCCCCTGCCCCAGACCCGCTTCGTTCTGCGCAAGGCACTTGCCGCTAAGCTGCCGGTAATCCTCGTAGTTAACAAGGTTGACCGCCCCGACGCCCGCATCGACGAAGTGGTCAGCGAATCTATGGACCTGCTCCTGGGTCTGGCAGGCGACCTTGCCGACGAGGTCCCCGACCTTGACATCGACGCCCTGCTGACTGTTCCCATCGTTTACGCCTCCGGTAAGGCCGGTGCAGCATCACTCAACCAGCCCGCAGATGGCGCTCTGCCCGATAACGACGACCTTGAGCCGCTGTTCGCAACCATCCTTGAGCACGTCCCTGCCCCCACCTACAACCCCGATGAGGTTCTGCAGGCGCACGTCACTAACCTGGACTCATCGCCCTTCCTGGGTCGCCTTGCTCTGCTCCGTATCTTCAACGGCACCCTCAAGAAAGGCCAGACCGTAGCCTGGGTACGCCAGGACGGCCAGACCAAGAACGTCCGTATCTCCGAACTCCTTGCAACCAAGGCACTCGACCGCGTACCCACCGACCAGGCTGGCCCCGGTGAAATCGTGGCTGTTGCGGGTATTGAGGACATCACCATCGGTGAAACCCTCACCGACCCCGAGAACCCCAAGCCCCTGCCCCTGATCAAGGTCGATGACCCCGCGATCTCGGTAACCATCGGTATCAACACCTCACCCCTGGCTGGTAAGGTCAAGGGTGCTAAGGTCACCGCCCGCCAGGTCAAGGACCGCCTTGATAAGGAACTGATCGGCAACGTTTCCCTCAAGGTTCTGCCCACCGAGCGCCCCGACGCCTGGGAAGTACAGGGGCGTGGCGAACTGGCACTGGCTATCCTGGTTGAGCAGATGCGCCGCGAAGGCTTCGAACTGACCGTGGGTAAGCCCCAGGTCGTTACCAAGACCATCGACGGCAAGATCCACGAGCCAATGGAACACATGATCATTGACGTTCCCGAAGAGTACCTGGGCGCTATCACTCAGCTTATGGCTGGGCGTAAAGGTCGCATGGAACAGATGGCTAACAACGGCACCGGCTGGGTTCGCATGGAATTCTCCGTACCTGCCCGCGGCCTCATTGGATTCCGCACCAAGTTCCTGACCGAAACCCGCGGTGCAGGTATCTCCAGCTCCTACTCCACCGGCTACGAGCCCTGGACCGGGGACATCGACTACCGCTCCAACGGTTCCATGATTTCCGACCGTGCCGGTGTCGTTACCCCCTACGCCATCATTGCCCTCCAGGAACGCGGCACCATCTTCGTTGAACCCACCTCTGAGGTCTACGAGGGCATGATCATTGGCGAGAACTCACGCGCCGACGATATGGAAGTCAACATCACCCGCGAAAAGAAACTGACCAACATGCGCTCAGCATCGGCAGATAACTTTGAAAACATGACTCCCCCCAAGAAGCTGACCCTCGAAGAGTCACTTGAATGGGCCCGCGAGGACGAATGCGTTGAGGTTACCCCCGAAGCCATCCGCATCCGCAAGGTTATTCTTGATGCCAACGAGCGCGTGCGCGAAGCACGCCGCCGTAACCGCGCCTAAACCTTAGTAGCCGGTATTGACCGTGGGCCGTACTCCTTGCGAGTACGGCCCACGGCTCGTAGCGGGCCAAACAAGCCCCTATTGCTCTGAGCAGGCAAACCCTAGCAGCAGCACCGCAACCCCGCACTGCTGCCCGGCAGGTAAACCCCAGCCACACCCCAGTGAAGCCAGATAGAATAAGGGGGTACATCATCAATGGCACCCCCACGAGAAAAATCGCACCATGAACAATGACGCTCAGCCCTATTACCCCGTAGCCGGTGAACTCATCACAGAAAACGCCGTCTTCACGCTCATTCCCGACGGGCGCGCCCCCCAAAACACCACCCTGCTCTTCGTACACGCCCACCCCGACGATGAATCCTCAGCAACAGGAGCCACCATCGCCGCGCTCACCGCAGCAGGAGCCACCGTAGACCTGCTCACCATGACCCGGGGCGAAATGGGCGAAGTCATTGATCCCGCACTCAAACACCTCGAAGCAGAACACCCCGCAAATACCGACCGTGGGCGCCAACTAGGCCAGCTCCGCACAAGAGAACTCAAAGCCGCCCTCACCGAACTCGGCGTTCGTGACCACCTCTTCTTGGGGCAAGGCCCCAGCGCACTACCGGGGGAGAGAACTCACTACCGTGACTCCGGCATGGCATGGGGTAGCGACGGCCGCGCCGCAGCCAACCCACTCGCTGCAGACGACTGCCTCACCCACCTACCCCTCAAACCGCAGGCCGAAGCTGTCGCCGCAACCATACGCGCAATACGCCCCGACGTCATCGTCACCTACGATGCAGATGGCGGCTACGGACACCCCGACCACAAGCGCACCCACGAAGTTGTTATGGCGGCCCTCGATCTGATCGCAGGCACCACCGCCGAACCCATTGCCGTCTGGGGTATCGAAGGCCAACCACAAGAAACCGACACCCGCCAACAAGCCGTCATCCGTGGCAAAATTGAAGGCAAACGCGAAGCCATGCGCGCCCACGCCACCCAAATCACCATCACCGGCCCGACCACCTTCGAATACTCCAACAAAGTGCCCCAACCTATCAACGCAGTAGAAACCTACCGCAAACTACAAGGCCAAAACATCACCCCACCCCCCACAGCCAGCGCCACCGAGGAAATCACAGAAGCCCCCGGCCCCATCAACTCAATTATCACCGCAAGCGCACTCGGCCTTATCTCAGGCTTTGCCGGAACCATGTACCACACCCAGATCTGGTACATCTCCAAAGGTCTCTGGCTCCCCTGGGGCCTAGCCCTGGCACTGCTCACCGTCTACTTCGCCGCCACCTGGGCCGCAATCCACACCGAAAAAAACTGGGCCGCCACACTCGTAGGGGCAGTAGCCTTCCTCCTCACCGGCACCTTCGCCTTCGCCAAAGGCAACTCTCTGTTGGTCTACATTAACCCCATCAACCCACCCGGAATCGTTGGTACCCTCTGGGCCTTCGGGATCCTAGCGGTCACAGCTCTTAGCATCATCAGCGCAAGCCGCTACCGCCAGAAGAATAAATAAACAAACCCTAAGCTATATCATCGGTCACAAAAATCTGCCCCCACTCAGTGAAACCGATACACTAGAGCACAGCTAAAAACACCCAACCGCGCAACGGAACGCCCCCACCTGAAAGGTAACAATGACCTACATTATTGCCCAGCCCTGCGTCGACGTAAAAGACCGCGCCTGCGTCGAAGAATGCCCCGTTGACTGCATCTACGAAGGCGAACGCTCCCTCTACATCCACCCCGACGAATGCGTAGACTGCGGCGCCTGCGAACCCGTCTGCCCCGTAGAAGCCATCTACTATGAAGACGACGTTCCCGAAGAATGGGAAGACTACACCGCTGCCAATGCCGACTTCTTCGACGATCTCGGCTCACCCGGTGGAGCTGCCCGCCTGGGCAAAATCGACAAGGATGTACCCTTCATCGCGGCGCTGCCGCCTCAGAACCAGGGCTAAGGCTTCGCGCTCGATTCGTGTACTTCTGCGCTAAGCTAAGGTTTTCAGCACCGTAGGCTTTCAGCACCGCAGGCTCTCAGCACCGCAAGCTAACGCCTGCTCGGCTGACCCTCTTGCCCGGTGCGCTCCGCTCACAAGGGCAATTCACGCCAGCCCCGCGCCATCGGGTAAGCCATGATCCTGCCGTGTAAGCCATAAACCCTGGAAAACACATACCTTAAGCTGATAAAGCTCCGCAGACCGGCCACCCGCCAGGGTCTGCGGAGCTTTGTCACACCTGCCCCAACCCAAGGACGAGGCCACCCGAGCCCTGGGGCCCGCCCACAAGCCCCTAGAATGGGGTGAAGAGACCAGAACCAACCGCAACGCAAGAAAGAAGACCATGCGCACCTTCGGACTAGACCTACCCGACTACCCCTGGGACACCATGGCACCCTACCGTGCCACCGCAGAGCAGCACCCCGACGGGCTTATCAACCTCTCCATCGGAACCCCTGTCGATCCCACCCCGGATGTCATCCGTCTAGCCCTTGCTCAGGCCACTGATGCCCACGGTTACCCCACAACCCACGGAACCCTCAGCCTGCGCCAGGCAATCGTTGACTGGTTCGACCGCCGCCGGGGCGTCCCCGGCCTCACCACCGACCAGGTCATGCCCACCATCGGCTCCAAAGAACTCGTGGCCTGGCTACCCTTTTTGCTGGGGCTGGGGGAGGGCGACATCGTTGTGCGCCCTACCGTCGCCTACCCCACCTACGACATCGGAGCCCAACTGGCAGGAGCCACCCCCGTAGCGGCAGATTCACTTGAGGAGCTGGACGAGGCCACCCGCGCCAAGGTTCGCCTGATTTGGGTCAACTCACCGGCTAACCCCACAGGGATCGTCCGCGATACCGCCCAACTGAAAAAAATCGTGGACGACGCCCGTGCCCTGGGCGCCCTTGTAGCCTCTGACGAGTGTTACGCCGAGCTAGGCTGGGGCCACTGGGACACCGCCCAGGGTGGTGAGCCCGTACCCTCAATCCTTGACCCGCGCGTCTGCGGCCAAAGCCAGGAACTGGTGCTGGCCGCTTACTCCCTGTCTAAACAGTCCAACTTTGCCGGCTACCGGGGAGCCTTCATCGCCGGTGACCCCGACATTATGGCTAACCTGGTCAACTCCCGCAAGCACGCCGGCATGATTGTGCCCGCCCCCGTCCAAGTCGCCATGACCGCCGCCCTAGCCGATGACTCCCATGTTGAGGCTCAGAAGAACCGCTACCGTGCCCGCCGCGAAATTCTACTTCCCGCCCTCGAAAAGTTCGGCCTGCGTGTTGAAAACTCCCAGGCAGGGCTCTACCTGTGGGCTACTGCCGGTCAAGATACCTGGGCCACGGTCCAGCGCTTTGCTGAACGCGGCATCTTGGTTGGTCCTGGGATTTTCTATGGAGAGGCAGGTCAAGGCTATGTTCGTGTGGCACTGACCGGCTCAGACGATGACATCACTCGTGCCGCAGGCCGTCTGGCTGAATAGCTCTAGCCAGTTCCCCATGAGTAGTCAGCGCCAGTAGTGTAATCTATCTCACCTAGCAGGGGCCAATGTGACCCGCCCATCATTCTGATGTAATGTAGACCATAACACTAGGTGCTGATGCTCAGGGCGCGGTCTCGGATTACTGGGGCCGCGCTCCGAGCTGGAAGGCACAGATTTGAGGTGCTGGCTGTCCCACCACGGTCCAGGGCCTCGGATAATCAGGAGGAAAACTAATGACTGAGAACAAAGCACTGCTGAGCTATGAGGGCAAAGACCTGCCCCTGCCCGCAGTAGAAGCAACCGAAGGCAATGGTGCCTTTGAAGTTGCAGGCTTGCTCAAAGAGACAGGCCAGGTAGCCTACGATCCCGGCTTCATGAACACCGCCAGCGCCAAGTCAGCTATCACCTACATCGATGGTGATGCCGGCATTTTGCGCTACCGCGGTTACCCCATAGAAGAACTGGCAGAAAATTCCAGCTTCCTTGAGGTGGCCTACCTCCTGATTTTTGGTGAGCTACCCACCCCTGAGAGGCTCGAAGAATTTGACCTGATGGTACGCCGTCACACCATGGTGCATGAGGATTTTAAGTTCTTCTTCAATGGCTTCCCCCGCGACGCTCACCCCATGGCTGTGCTGGCTTCTAGCGTCTCGGCTATGTCCACTTTCTACGGGGACTCACTGGATCCCTTCGACCCCCGCCAGGTAGAGATTTCAACCTTCCGTCTGCTCTCCAAGGTACCGACTCTGGCAGCCTACGCTTACAAGAAGTCCAAGGGCGAGCCTCTGATCTACCCCAAGAACGACCTTAACTACACCGAGAACTTCTTGCGTATGTGTTTCGGCTTCCCCACCGAAGACTACGAGATTAACCCCCTGCATGCCAAGGCACTTGACCTGCTGCTGCTCTTGCACGCTGACCACGAGCAGAACTGCTCTACCTCTACCGTACGCCTGGTCGGCTCAGCCAACGCAAACATGTTCGCCTCCGTCTCTGCCGGTATCAACGCCCTCTACGGACCGCTTCATGGCGGTGCTAACGAGGCTGTGCTCAAGATGCTGACCCAGATCCAGAAGGAGGGCATCAGCCCCGAAGACTTCATGGAGAAAGTCAAGAACAAGGAAGACGGCGTCCGCCTGATGGGCTTTGGCCACCGCGTCTACAAGAACTACGACCCGCGTGCCCGAATCGTTAAGAAGACCGCAGACGAGATCCTTGAAAGCATCGGCGGTAACTCTGAGCTCTTTGAAATCGCTATGCGACTGGAAGAGAAGGCTCTGAACGATGACTACTTCATCGAACGTAAGCTCTACCCCAACGTAGACTTCTACACCGGCCTGATTTACAAGGCTATGGGCTTCCCCGAGCACATGTTCACCGTCCTCTTTGCCCTGGGCCGCCTACCTGGCTGGATTGCTCAGTGGACCGAAGGTGTGCAGGACCCCGACCGTAAGATTGGTCGCCCCCGCCAGGTCTACACCGGTGAAAACGAGCGCCATTACCCGCAGCGTTAAGCTACCGGTGTGTAGCTGGTAGCAAGCCGCCCCGCGCCCCTAAGCTAGGGGAGCGGGGCGGCCTTCTTTATGCCAGTTACCGTTATTGCTCCAGGGCGGTTAGGGGGCGCTGGCCCGCTACCAGGTGGATAACCTCTTGAGGCCAACCAGCAAGATGGCGGGGGAGATCCTGTGCCAGGATCTCGGGGAAGATTTTCTTGCCTTTGTACTTGCCTAAAGAGTCGAGGGGAACCCACTCAAGATATTCATGGTTACCCGAGAGGGTTTTCTCTCCCACGTCGATAGGCTGAGTAATATCGAGGTTCTCCGCCACATCGACCCGGTAGTAGAGGGCCAGCTCATGTGAGCAGTAGCCCGGTCTCTTCTGATGGCCTGGTAGATCAAAGTTTTCAAGCAGCGCGCAGAGCCTCACCTCCTGTGCCTGTAAGCCTGCCTCTTCGGCTACCTCACGCACTACCGCCTGGGCACTAGGCTCGCCCACACGAATACCGCCACCGACCGTGTAATAATAGTCGCTCCTATCATGGGTCGCCAGTAGCAGGTGCCCCCGGCAAACGACGAGTGCAACCGCCCGGAACCCCGACCACAGCTTACCAGCCCTATCAATACACCCGGCATCGTGGCCCTTACCCAGAGCCCGGAGCTGTTCAGGAGCCTCCACCTGGATAGCGTGCTCAAAAGTTGTATCTCCTGTCATGAGCTTAGGGCCAAACACCTCGGCCAGAGCTGAGGGGAAAAGATACTTGCCATCAAAGTTAACCAGAGAATCAAGAGGAACCCAGTCCAGATACTCCTGCTCGCCCTCGCCGGTGAGCGAACCAATTTCGATGCGCTGGGACGTATCAATATCTTCGGCAACCTCCACCCGGAAGTAAAGGGAAACCTCATGAACCAGGTAACCGGCAACCGAGGGGTCAACGCCCTCAAAGATATTTTCCACCGCACCAAGTAACTCAGCACCAGTAACCTTTAGCCCGGTTTCCTCGGCAACCTCTCTACGGACGCTATCTTGCGCCAGCTCCCCGATACCCACACCGCCACCGAGCGTCCAGTAGTAACCCGCACCGGGTGATGAAGTCATGAGCAACTTACCGTCACGGACCAGAAGGGCACCTACCCGATAGCGGAACTTAAGGCGCTGGGTATGGTCAATCAGTTCAAAGTCATCGGCTGCCATCGTCTCTTTTTCTCTCAGGAACCTAAGGAAGAAGCCCCTCTCTGCACAGTAGAAAGGGGCCTTCTAAGGTTTACGCACCATGAGCTAGGATCTCACCAGCTCACGGAATACTGGCTACGTTTCTGTCCCGCGCGATGCGCGCTTTCTAAAATTGCCAAATCGTTGGCAATTTCTTCACGAAAGATACTCGCTACGCTTCGTATCCATTCGGGTTGTTCTTCTGCCAGTTCCAGTGATCGCGCACCATGGTCTCAATGTCGCGGGTAGCGCTCCAGCCCAGGTCAGCCAGGGCGGCGGACGGGTCAGCATAAGATACCGCGACATCGCCAGGGCGACGGTCCACAATCTTGTAGGGCAGTTCCTTCCCAGCGGCCTTCTCAAAAGCGTGCAGAACCTCAAGTACCGAGTAGCCGTTTCCAGTACCCAGGTTCCAGGTGTGCAGGCCACCGTGACTTGTGATGTAGTCCAGCGCCTTCAGATGACCATCGGCCAGATCGACCACGTGAATGTAGTCGCGTACGCCAGTGCCATCGACGGTGGGGTAGTCATTACCAAAGACATTCAGGTACTCGCGGCGACCCACAGCAACCTGAGCAATAAACGGTACAAGATTATTGGGAATACCAGCGGGGTCCTCACCGATACGGCCTGACTCATGGGCACCAACGGGGTTAAAGTAGCGGAGCAAGGCGATGTTCCATTTAGGGTCAGAAGCCGCCAGGTCAACCAGCATGTCCTCGATGTGCTCCTTGGTCCGGCCGTAGCAGGACTGGGCATCCATATTGATTTTCTCGGTCAGCGGCATGGACTCAGGCTCACCGTACACGGTGGCGGAGGAAGAGAAGACGATGGAGTGACACCCGGCCTCCTCCATAGCGTAGAGCAGGTTGAGGGTACCTGCAACGTTGGTCTGGTAGTACCAGAGGGGCTTCTCGGCGGATTCGCCAACAGCCTTGAGACCTGCAAAGTGGATGACAGCATCGGGCTTAACCAGGTTGAAAAGCTGCTTCATCTCGGGCAGGTCAAGCAGGTCAACCTTGCGGAACTCAACGGTTTTGCCGGTCAGCTCTTCAACGCGAGCCAGCGATTCCATGGACGAGTTGGAGAGGTTGTCCATGACGGTGACCTCGTGGCCGGCTTCCAGAAGCTCAAGGACGGTGTGCGAACCGATGTAGCCTGCACCGCCGGTAACTAGAATTTTCACATTTTCCCCTAAAAGATGGATTGAGTTCAATTTCCAGCATACCTGCTATCCAGCTTCCAGCCCCCTATTTCTCCTGGTTAGACAGAAAACTGCCCTCCCCAGGGCAGGTAGCTCCAGGGAGGGCAACAGATCAGGTCACTTGCCTTTAATTAGTTGGCGTGCAGCTCAGAGTTCAGCTCAACGGTCTTGCCAGCGCGGGGCAGAACCTCAATAGCACCGGACACCGAGTTACGGCGGAAGAGCAGGCTATTGGCACCGGAGAGTTCCAAGGCCTTAACAACCCGTGGCTCATCACCGGGATTGAGTACGGTTACGCGGGAACCTGCAGTTATATACAGGCCAGCCTCAACCACACAGTCATCGCCCAGGGCGATACCGATACCGGCCTCAGCGCCGAGCAAGGAGCGCTCGCCGATAGCAACACGCTGGGTACCGCCACCGGACAGAGTGCCCATGGTTGACGCGCCACCACCGATGTCGGTGCCGTTGCCAATGACAACGCCCTGCGAGATGCGGCCTTCAACCATAGACTCACCCAGGGTACCGGCATTGAAGTTCACAAAGCCCTCGTGCATGACGGTGGTACCGGGAGCCAGGTGAGCGCCCAGACGGACTCGGTCAGCGTCACCAATGCGAACACCGGCAGGAACAACATAGTCAATCATGCGGGGGAACTTATCAAGGTGAGTAACAACCAGGGCGCCACGGCGGCGGAGCTTCAAAGAAGCCACAGTGAATTCGCTGGCCAGGACGGGACCAAAATTAGTCCAAGCAACGTTAGCGAGCTTGCCAAACAGCCCTTCAAGATTGATGGTGTTGGGCGCTACTAGAGTGTGCGAGAGCAAGTGCAGGCGTAGGTAGGCGTCGGCTGCGTTGGCAGGAGCCTCGTCCAGGTTGATTGTGACGTTGACCAGTTCACGGACGACGTTACGGTCCTCATCGGCCTCAACCAGGGCTTCTAGCTCAGCAGCAAAGCTCTGGTCAGGGGTTTCGGTCAAGCTGGGAGCGGGGTACCAGACATCGAGGACAGTGCCTTCATTTTCGCCGGAGGCTACAACTGTAGCCAGGCCCAGGCCTGATGCTACGCGGGTGTTATTTTCAGTCATACCTCTAGTGTACGAAAAGGGCAGGTGCCCCACGTAATTTGTGCTTAGATGCTGGGACTGCTTGTAATGTAGAGGGCATGAGCACCCACACTGACACCGCCGAATCTTTTGCCCACTTTGGCCCCGCAACCCTTGACCTCACCCAGCCAGTTGAAGATCTCACCGCCGACCTACTCAACATTTTCTCGGTATCGGGCAGCGAAACGCGACTGGCAGATACAGTCGAAGCCGCCCTGAACACCTGTGAGGGACTAGAAATCACCCGCGATGGTGATGCCATCATAGCCCGCACCAACCTGGGGCGGGCCGAACGAATCGTCCTAGCCGGGCACCTGGACACCGTGCCCCTGCCAGCCACCGAGGGTTCAGCCGGTACCGTCCCCGCCACCTGGGTCAAGGAAGACGGCGAGCGCCTACTCTACGGTCGCGGGGCGGTGGATATGAAAGGCGGGGTAGCTGTCCAGCTAGCGCTAGCCGCCAGCCTAGAGAACCCCCGCTACGACATCACCTATGTCTTCTACGACCACGAAGAAGTCGCCTCTGAACTATCTGGCCTGGCCCGGCTCATGCGGAACCACCGTCAACTTCTCACCGATGCCGCTTTTGCGGTGCTGCTGGAACCCACCGACGGAACCATCGAAGGCGGCTGTAACGGCACCATTCGCTTCTGGATCCGCACCGCAGGGTTAGCCGCCCACTCAGGCCGCTCCTGGAAGGGCGTGAACGCTATCCATAAGATGGCTGATGTGCTGGGCCGTCTTGCCGCCTACCAACCTGCCACCTACGAAGTTGAAGGCCTAGCCTACCGAGAGGGCCTGAATGCCGTTCAGATCTCAGGTGGCGTGGCAGGCAACGTTATCCCAGACCAAGCCGGTGTCCATATCAACTACCGCTTTGCCCCCAACAAAACCCTAGAGGAAGCTGTTGCCCACCTGCACCAGGTCTTTGAGGGCTACCAACTAGACTTTGTTGATCTGTCATCGGCGGCCCGCCCGGGCTTGGACGCCCCCATGTCACGCTCACTCATTGAGTCCGTTGGGCAGGAGCCCAAGCCCAAGTATGGCTGGACCGATGTAGCCCGCTTTAGCGACATCGGAATCCCAGCAGTCAACTTCGGCCCCGGTGACGCCCTACTGGCCCACACCGATAACGAGCACGTCAAAGCATCAGAGGTAAGAGCCTGCTACCTGGCCTTGCAGAAGTGGCTGAGCGCCTAGCCCGCACCTCATGGGTGGGCAGATACCCTACTAAGCACCCGACAGTGTGATACCTGCACCAGAGCAGATCTCACAGAAAGAGGCGGGGCCTACCGAGGAGTAACTCGGTAGGCCCCCGCCTCTTCAATGCCCTAGGGCTAGCAGAAGACTAGGCCTTGGGGATCTTGAACATCATCTCGGTCTTGGGGCGAGGATCATCGACCTCACCCGGGACACCGTCCGCATGCTTAATATCTACATCCGAATGGGAACTCAGGAACCCTGAGAGCCACTCAGCTAGCAGAGTCAGGGCGAAGTTGATGACCACGAAGATGAGGGCGGCCAGCAGGAGCATTTGCAGGATATTGCCCTCACCAGAGCCGAAGCGGCGGGCAGCCGCTAGAAGCTCGGGGTAGGAAATGATGTAACCCAGAGCGGTATCTTTCAGAATGACCACGAACTGCGAGAGCAGCGAGGGCATCATAGCGGTCAGTGCCTGGGGCACTAGAATCAGGGTTAGCACCTTCCAGGGGGTCATACCGATAGCTAGCCCCGCTTCGCCCTGGCCCTTGGGGAGCTGGTGCACACCCGAGCGCAGGAGCTCCGCAATCACCGAGCCGTTGTAGAGGGTAAGCCCCAGAACAACAGCAACGAAGGGGAGCTGGGAAGGCGCTAGGATGTTGAGCTTGCCCAGGAAGAGCCAGAAGAAAATCATCATCATCAGGACCGGGACCGCGCGGAAGAACTCGACCACTACGGTGCCAAAGCCACGAATCAGTTTATTGGGTGATAGGCGGGCCAGACCGAAGAAAAGACCGAACAGCACCGAAGTGATCACTGAGAGCAGGGCTGCGGCTAGGGTTTTGCCGAGCGCGGGCAGAATGTAGTTGGCCCAGAGGTTGCCTGAGAAGAGCGAAGTCCACTTGTCGGCTTCCAACTGGCCCTGGCGGTTCATGACAACCAGGACGTAGGCCAAGCCTGCGGCCAGCAGGAGCAGGGCTACAAGGTTGAAAATCTTGGTGCGGGCTCGGGCCTTGGGGCCGGGTACGTCAAAGAGCACCGAGGTTGAGGTCATACGCTTACTGCTCATCGCTTCACCGCCAATCTACGAGAGGCCCAGGTGGTGAGAAGGCCGATGGGGACAACAATAATCACAAAGCCCATAGCAAAGACAAAGAAGATCATGAAGATGAGGTCAGAGTTGAACTCGATCATGGATTTCATCATGCCGGAGGCTTCAGCCACCGAAGCCACGGTGGCCACGGTGGTGTTCTTAGCCAGAGCAATCAGGGTGTTACCTAGAGGGGTAATCGACCCGCGAAGAGCCTGGGGGAAGATGATGTAGCGGGCTGTGGGCAAGAAGCCCAGGCCAATAGCGCGGGCTGCTTCTGCCTGCCCCACTGGTACGGTGTTGACGCCGGAGCGGATAGCCTCGCAGACGAAAGCCGCATGGTAGATTGCCAGCACAATGACGGCGTAGATAAAGAAGTTCAGCTCAAACGATGTTGCCAGTGAGAGCTGGAACTGAGTCCACACGCCCAAGATTGCCAGGGTCATCAGAATGGTCAGCGGGGTATTGCGGACCAGGTGCACATAGGCGGTACCGGCCCAGCGCAAAGAAGGCACTGGGGAGATACGCATAAGTGCCAGGAGCGATCCAAGGACAAACGAACCGATCGCTGCCCAGAAGGTCAGCTGTAGGTTGGTCCAGAAAGCTCCGATGACATCGTAGGTGGCAAAGAGCGTGGAGAGCTGTTCAGAGAACGACATGAAAGCCTCCAAATAAAGAAAGTTTAGTGTGTAAAAGATGGAATAAGCGGT
The DNA here is from genome assembly GCF_048513535.1 of Rothia sp. CCM 9416. Taxonomy (NCBI): domain Bacteria; kingdom Bacillati; phylum Actinomycetota; class Actinomycetes; order Micrococcales; family Micrococcaceae; genus Rothia; species Rothia sp. CCM 9416. Next base: position 211,239 of record NZ_JBLXXR010000002.1, read on the forward strand.
GGGTTACTTAGGTTCAACGGTGGCGCAGGAGTCGCCCAGAACCGGAGGGTTCAGCTCGGTATCGTAAGCGTAGCCTGATGCGCCGACATTCTTCTCGAGGGCTTCTTCCCAGGCGCCGGTTTCGACCATCTTGTTGATGGCTGCATTGATTGCGGAGCACTTATCTGAGCCCTTGGGTAGACCAACGCCGTACTTTTCGGTGGAGAAAGTGTTGCCGACCAGCTTGAGTTCGCCCTGGTTAGCCTTGGTGGAGGCCAGACCTGCCAGAATGATGTCGTCGGTGGTGACCGCATCGACCATACCCGCGTTGAGCGCTACCACGCAGTCCGAGTAGGAGTTCTGCTGCACCAGCTGAACGTCCGAGGAGTACTTGTCCTGAATCTTCTTGGCCGAGGTTGACCCGGTGACAGAGCAAAGATTCTTGCCCGAGAGCGACTCAGGCCCGGTGATATCGGTGCTATCGGCCTGCACGAGCAGGTCCTGGCCTGCTACGAAGTAGGGTCCAGCGAAATCAACGGTCTTGATGCGCTTTTCGGTGATGGAGTAGGTCGCAAAAATCATGTCTACCTGGTTGTTAGAGAGCATGTTCTCGCGGTTGGCCGAGGGGGCTTCAACCCACTCAATCTGGTCCTCTGAGTAGCCGAGCTCCTTGGCCACGTAGCGGGCTACGTCGGTATCGAAGCCGGTGTAGTCGCGGCCGTCCTGGTAGCCCAGGCCGGGCTGGTCGTACTTAATGCCGATACGGATGGTGTCCTTGGCACTACTTGAGCCGCAACCGGAGAAAGCCAGGGTTGCGCTAGCTAGGACTGCCGCGCAGGCTACTGCTTTGGCTTTGAGGGTGGATAGCTTCATGGGTGCTCTCCTTAGTGGCCCAGGATCTTACCCAGGAAGTCCTTGGCACGATCGGTCTGGGGATTGGTGAAGAACTGGTCAGGCCTTGCCTCTTCGAGGATTTCACCGTCGGCCAGGAAAACGATTCGGTCGGCGGCCTTGCGGGCAAAGCCCATTTCGTGGGTTACCACGATCATGGTCATACCTTCTCGGGCCAGGGAGACCATGGTGTCAAGAACTTCGTTGACCATTTCGGGGTCGAGTGCGCTGGTGGGCTCGTCAAAGAGCATGACCTTGGGTTGCATGGCCAATGCACGGGCAATGGCGACGCGCTGCTGCTGGCCGCCGGAGAGCTGGGCCGGCATCTTGGAGGCCTGGTTATCGACGCCTACCTTTTTGAGCAGGCTCATGGCAAGTTCTTCGGCTTCTGCCTTGCTCATGCCGCGAACCTTGCGGGGGCCCAAGGTGACGTTTTCAAGAATGGTCTTGTGGGCGAAGAGGTTAAAGGACTGGAAGACCATGCCGACCTCGGCCCGCAGGTTAGCCAGTTCTTTGCCTTCTTCAGGTAGTTTCTTGCCGTCGATGGTGATGGTACCGCTTGAAATGGTTTCGAGGCGGTTGATGGTGCGGCAGAGGGTTGATTTACCCGAACCTGAGGGGCCCAGAAGAATGACCACCTCACCCGCTCCAACAGAAAGATTAATGTCCTTGAGGACGTGGTTCTCACCGTAATACTTATTAACGCCGGTGAGCTGAACCAGTGCATCAGTAGTCACAGAGGTTCCTCCCTTGTGGTGGATATGTGTGCGTGCCGGTAGCATTGAGGTGCTAAAGCACAACCAAAATAGGTGTATGTGCCTTACCTTACCCGTTGGCAGGTAAACAGCTTGTTACACTTTGGGCTACTTTGTGTCGCCCCTGTACCGCTAGTTGCCCATGAGCGGGGTGTATGGGGCAGCCTAATGACGGGGGAAATCTTGAATTATCTGTTGGTGGCAATAACGTTTGTGGTGATCATGGCTGTCTTAGCCGGGTGTGCGGCGATGGGTAGCGACCGCCTGATTCCGGCCCGCAAAACCCTTAACCACATCAGCCAAGACGGAATTGATATTGTTCCCGCCTCTGAGCCGCCGATCATTCTCTCGGACCGACCCGATAGTGCTGAATTGGAGCGTGTAGGTTTTGCGACCTCCATCCTGGGTTATAACCGTGAAGAGGTGGACGGTGTGCTGGCCAAAACTATTGAGGAGAACAGGCGGCTTCGTGATCGGCTCGCTCAGCTGAACGGTGAGAGCGCCCCGGTTGATGCCGATGACTAATGGTTCCCTTCACCGTGATATAGGGGCTAGGGTCAGCCTTGGCATAAGCCAGCTATGGTTTGTGGCAGTTAGCCGGTTCGTGCGGTTACCTGCTATGGCTCAGGTGGCTTTGCTCTATGCTGTTAGCCGGGTGTGGGGCTGGTTTGTTTTCAGTCGTGTTGGTTTACACCAGACGGTGAGCCCCTGGAAGAACTCAGCCATGACCTACCTAGAGTATGTCAATATATGGGATGCTGACTGGTATTCCTCTATTGCCGCGACCGGCTACCCCTCACAGCTACCCCTTGATGCTACCGGGCATGTAGCTCAAAATGAGTGGGCCTTCTACCCGCTATACCCCCTCACCGCAGGTACTCTTACCTGGCTGACGGGCTTGGACTACGCTCTAGTGGCTCCGACCCTGTCATTAATCTGCGGTCTGGGCGCATCCTGGTTTATCTACCGACTGTGCATGGTCTCCCTGGGCAACGGGCAGAGTGCCGCTGAGCATAGTGACCTGGATACCCAACACAGCACCGCGCTGTGGGCAAGCGCAGCGGTAAATTTCAGCGCGGTTGCACCGATCCTGCAAACAGGCTATGCCGAAGCTATGGGTCTGCTCTTCTTAGCCTGGGCTCTCTACCTCCTGGTGGAAGGCCGCTACCGCCTGATGCTGATTCCAGCGCTCTGCGCTGCCCTGGCCCGCCCCATCGGCCTACCCTTGGGGGCAGCTGTGGGCCTATGGTGGCTTATGGCCTTCCTGCACCGCCTCAGAAGCGGTCAGAGGGTGTGGCCTACACTCCGAGAGACAGCCACACAACTTGTGTGTGCCCTTGCAGTCTGTGCCTTTGCCTTTATCCACCCTGCCTACGCCTGGGCTGTCACCGGGCGCATAGATGCCTACACCGCAACCGAGGCCGCCTGGCGGGCCGGGGGTGAGGACGTGCTACCGTTCTTGCCCTGGCTGACCCAAAGCCAGCTCTACCTTGGCAGTATTCTGGGGCCGCTTATTCTCTTGGTGCTGATAGCGGGTTTTACCCTGTGCCTGATTGCTCCTAGTATCCGAAAGGTGCTCCACCCAGCGCTTGTGCTCTGGTGTGCCTGCTATGCGGTCTACATGCTGGCCTTCTTTAATCCGCAGTCCTCGACCTTCCGCCTGCTTCTACCGCTTTTCCCGCTCCTGCTCCCTGTGGTGGCGCTTTCAGCCTCTCGGGCCTACCGCTGGTTGCTCATGTGTGCGGGGGCGACCCTGCAATTTGGGTGGGTGGGCTGGCTCTGGCACTGGAAGCAACTACCCGGTGGAGGGGACTACCCACCCTAAACCTGTAAGTTTGCTTCGCAAAACCACCTTAAATGCTCCGGTAAGCACTACTATTAAAAGAAAGTGAGCCCGGTTGCACCGGTGCCATCCACTCATAGACTAACCTTCCCCAAGGAGAAGACTCCCATGGCAGCTCAAAAACCACGCACCGGAGACGGTCCGCTCGAAATCGTACGTGAGGGCCGTAGCATCGTAATGCGCATCCCCGTTGAAGGCGGCGGGCGCCTGGTCCTTGATATCACTGAAGAAGAGGTAGAGGCTCTCCGGGTGTGCGTAGAGAATTTCTAGACTTCCTGAAAATTTGAATACCTCGGCCCCATCAGCCGAGGTTTCTTTTACCCTATTTCTTGTAGATCAAGTAGAGGCCTGAGCCCACATACAGTAAAGAGACAAAGACGTCCTCGGTGCAGGCCGCTATATCGTGAAGGACAGATCGTAGGGTAACGGTCACCCCGTCGCGGTCAGTGGGGCTAGCTACAGCACCCCCGGCCAAAGGGTCGTGCAAGATCAGCAGGCCACCGGACGCTAAGAGGGCTAGAGCGTTGAGCACCAGCTGATCTGCCAGTTCGGGACCGGCATCGACCAGAGCCAGGTCGTAGGAGCCGGGGGAGAGCCTGGGGAGTACTTGGAGGGCATCACCGGTAATAACCCGCACACGGTGGCTCTGCTCCAGCCCAGTCGCGGAAAGTAACGATCGGACGGCCTGGGAGCGGGTTGCATCAATATCGATAGTGGTCAGCGAAGTCCCAGCGGGTAACCCGCTCAGGAGCGCTGCGGTAGAAACTCCAGCCCCGCACCCAATTTCTACGGTGTGCTGGGCTTTACCCGTAGCGGCCAGGACGGTCAAGAGGGCCGCCACAGAGGGCGCGACGGGGGCAGCATCAAGCCGCTCGGCCTGCTCGCGGGCAAGCTCAAGGACCGGCACCTCACGCGGGAACTCTTCGGCATAGACCCAATTCCGGGCCAGATCATGTGACTTCATAAAAAACAACTACCCGCCTTCGACCTGCAAAAACAATAATGATCCTGGGAACATCTTATTCAATAGAAGCTGTTTTATGGGCGTTCGACCAGCCTAAGCTGGTAATCTCTAGGTGTGTTTGGAATTAGTGGTCTTGAATTTATTTTTCTTGCAGTCCTGGTGTTTTTTGTCATCGGGCCAGAACGCATGCCCGAATATGCCCAGCAGCTCAAAGATTTCATTAAGTACGTGCGCCGTATGGCCTTCGAGGCTAAAGACGACCTCAAAGAGACCCTGGGCCCTGGCCTAGATGACATCAACTGGCGTCAGTACGACCCCCGCCAGTATGACCCTCGCGTGATTGTGCGTGAGGCTTTCGCAGAAGATGAGGAAGAACGCCGCCAGCAACTAGAGGAAAAAGCTCAGGCTGCTCCCGCGCTTTCTGTGACCTCTCGCTTACCACGGGGGGCATGGGCACCTTTTGATACCGAAGCCACCTAAAAAGAGGCCCCTTAGCGAGCAGCTGGGAGCGGGCAAACAAGTAGAGGGAACCGGCCAATAGGGCCAGTTCCCTCTATTCCTTTAAAGGGCGTAAGGACAGATGGGGCAACTTTTAGAGGTTCACGGGAAGAGACTGCCCAGCTAGGCCGCGTGGGCGGTGGGTAATATGGTGAGCTACCTGGGTCAATACCTGTGCCGCTGAGGTCTCGGGAGCGCCCCAGACAAGGGGGGTGCCAGTGTCGCCACCCTGGCGCAGGGCTAGCTCAAGAGGAACAGAACCCAGCAGGGGAACTTCATAGCCCAGCGCCTGGCTGAGCGACTGGGTCAGCTGAGCACCGCCACCCTCACCGAAGAGGGGCAGGGTAGTACCGTCCGGAAGCTGCATGGCCGCCATGTTTTCAAGCACACCCACCAGCTTCTGCTCGGTTTGGATGCTCAAAGTTCCCGCCCGCTGGGCAACGTCCACGGCGGCTAGCTGGGGAGTAGAAACGAGTAGAATCTCTGCCTGGGGCAGGAGCTGGGCCATGGAAATAGCAATGTCGCCCGTGCCGGGAGGCAAATCGAGCAAGAGCACATCAATCTGCCCAAAATGCACGTCTGTCAAAAACTGTTCAAGAGCGCGGTGGAGCATGGGGCCACGCCAGGCAACCGGCTGGTCAGGCTTCACAAACATACCAATGGAGATGACCTTGATGGCACCCTTGCCCTTGGGGGCCTCCACTACGGGTGGCAGAATCATATCGTCCATACGGGTAGGGCCTTCGGTAATCCCCAGCAAACCGGGTATAGAGAAGCCGTGCACATCGGCATCAATGATGCCTACAGTCATACCGGCAGACGCGCAGGCAGCGGCCAGGTTGGCCGTAACCGAGGACTTACCCACCCCGCCCTTACCACTGGCAATTGCGTAGACCCGGGTGAGGGAACCTGGCTGAGTGAAGGGGTTCTGCCGGGTATGCCCCAGTTTCTGCCGCAGTTCAGCCCGCTGTTCTGGGGTCATATAGCCAACGGTCAGGTCAATATCTTGGACCTTGTCGAGGGCGCTGACGGCGGTTCGCACGTCCTTTTCAATGGTGCCGCGCAGCGGGCACCCCTCTATAGTGAGCAGGATAGAGATGCTTGCGGTCGAACCTACCAGTTCCGCCCGCTCCACCATACCCAGCTCTGTGATGGGTAGCCGTAACTCGGGGTCAATAACGGTGGCAAGGACAGCTTCGAGCCGCTCATTTTCAGGAGTTTTTTGCATGAGAGAGAAGACCGCCTACTCAAAGGTACGGTCGATATCCTTTACCATCTTCTTTTTTCGGACCTTAGGGTCATCTTCACTTTCTACCGCAAGCACACTGCTTCCGGCTGGGGAGGTTGTGAAGCTGGAGCTATGAGGGTCATCTGCCCTGGTGCTGCTGAGAGAGGCAAGATGCTCTGCCCGAGTAAAGAGTTCCTCCTGCCGGCGCTGAACCTCCTGCAACTCCTCCATGATGTCGCGTATTTCGCCGCGGACAAAGTCACGGGTGGCTACCTCACGCAGAGTAATACGCAAAGAAGCGATTTCGCGGGTCAGGTACTCGGTCTCTTCAAGGTTGCGCTGATCACGCTGGCGGTCCTGGCGGGCTACCACGCGGTCACGGTCATCCTGCCGGTTCTGTGCCAGCAGAAGCAGGGGAGCGGCGTAGGAGGCCTGCAAGGACAGCATAAGGGTCAAGAGAGTGAAGTTAAGCGAACGTGGGTCAAACTGCATCTCTTCGGGAGCTAGGGTGTTCCAGCCTAACCAGATGGCACAGAATACAGTCATCCACAGCAGAAACTGCGGAGTCCCCATAAAGCGTGCAATTTTCTCTGTCATCTGCCCAAAGGCATCGGGGTCAGGGTTGAACTGAAAGAGCGGACGGCGTTTCTTGTTCTGAGGGGTTCCTAGTGCTTGGGCTCTTTCATCGCGTTCGCGGGCATCACTCAAATCGGCGACCTACCTTTCTAATCGGGGTGCCATCATCATAGGTGCGCCAATCATCGGGCAAGATCTCATCGAGAACGTCATCGACGGTGACAGCGCCCACCAGCCGGTCATGGTCGTTGATGACTGGGACGATGGTGAGGTCGTAGGTGGCAAGAATACGGGTTACCTCTTCGATACTGGCAGCATCGGTAACCGGTTCAATAGAGGTATCTATAATGTTACCCACCTGTTCGCTGGGAGAGTGGCGCAGTAGACGTTGCATGTGCACAATCCCCAGGTAGCGACCGGTGGGGGTTTCAAGGGGTGGGCGAGCGACCATTACAGCAGCGGCCATAGCAGGTGAGATCTCCTCCTGCCGGATATGAGCCAGAGCCTCGGCCACGGTCGCTTCGGGGGAGAGAATGATGGGGACCGGGTTCATGAGTGAGCCGGCGGTACCTTCGTCGTATTCGAGTAGGCGGCGCACGTCATCGGAATCATCGGGGTCCATAAGTGTCAGGAGCTCTTCGCGCTGGGTGTCTGAGAGCTCTCCTAGTAGGTCAGCCGCGTCATCGGGCTCCATCTCTTCGAGCACATTGACGGCGCGCTCAACTTCCAGGTTCGAGAGAATCTGAACCTGATCCTCTTCGGGGAGCTCCTGGAGGACATCCGCCAGGCGCTCATCCTGGAGTTCCTGGGCGACCTCCACCATGCGTTTGTCGGGCATTTCGTGGATAGCGTCTGCCAGGTCAGCGGGGTTAGAATCTTCGTGGCTGGCCACAAAGGCTGTGGCCGCCTGGGGCTCAACATCGGTGGAGAGGATAGCCTCGTGCCAGTCAATAATCAGGGTTTCTTTACGGCGGCGCATCAGACCGCTGTTGCCGCGTGAGATAAAGAGCTCGGAAATGAACCAGTCTCCATTGCGGCGCTGTTCCATGGCAACGTCTTCAATCTGAGCCATGCCGGAGCCGTCACGCAACTGAACCTTACGGTCAAAAATTTCGCCCACAACCAGGGCCTCTGAGCCGCGCTGTTCAAAACGGCGCAGGTTAACCAGGCCCGTCAGAATAATCTGAGTGGAGTCAATGCTGGTTACGCGGGTCATAGGCACAAAAATGCGTTTCTTACCCAGAATCTCAATGACGATACCCACCACAACGGGTTCCTTGAGCTTGGCAAGTGAAGCAACCGCTGAAAACTGGGTGAAGCCGCTTTTGAGCACGACAACATCGCGCAAACGGCCAAGCCGGTCACCGTGGGGGTCAAAGACATCGAGACCTAGTAGGCGGGCAATAAAAATTTTGTTTGGTACGCTACTCACTCTTTCCAGGGTACTCGCCTTGCAGGGGCGCTGCCATGCTTATCTGCGGATATACCCGGAAAATAGGCGCAAACTTACACTGCACAAGGTTCCTGGGCCGGCTAGCTAGTTCACCTGTGGCGATAACAGGGCGCGCTCCCAGCTAACTCTCGACAAACTAGTCAAAAATAGGGGTTATGGATCAACTCAACGTACCTCCTGCACTGGCTTTGTCCGATGGCGCTTCCCTACCTCCCGGTGAACTGGTCGCCACTTTCAACAACCGCAAGGAACTCAACCGCGCTCTCGAATTCCTGGCCAGCCAGAAGTTCCCCGTTCACTCTCTCTACGTGGTGGGGCATGAGGTCCGTCAGGTTGATTACATTACAGGGCAGGCTACCTATCCCCGTGCCGCTCTAGGCGGCGCCGTTCAGGGTGTGGGCCTGGGCGCGCTGGTGGGCTTCTTCAACGCTTTTGTTACCAACACCGCGATCCTGGCGAACCTGCTCAGCATCGTGCCTCTGGCTATTGCCTTTTGCATGATTTACTCCGTTGTCGTGGCGGCTCGAGCCAAGGGGCGCGGGATCCGTACCCGCACTCAGATGCTACCGGCCCGCCTTGACCTGATGGCTATCCCGGCCACAGCCCAGGCTGCCCGGAACCTGCTTCGCGTGTCCGTTCAGCCCGCCTCCCAGTCTGCTGGCCAGCCCCAGGCACCGCGCACCGAGGCCCCCGGACAGAACCAGAACCAACCCGGACAGAACCAGAACCAACCCGGACAGAACCAGAACCAACCCGGACAGAACTTACCGCCCTCCCAGCCTGTGCAAGGCCCCAGCCCCCAGCAGAGCGCCAGCCCTGCACCATCTGCGCCTCAGCACCAGCCCGGCCCCCAATGGTTTGATCCTCACCAGCCTCTTCCACCCCACCAGACAGAACCCCAGCCTTTCTTGCCCGGTTTCAACCCTGCAGATCAGGCACAGCAGGGCTCCGCTACCCCCGAGCAACCCGCTCAGCCGGTCTTCACACCCCCGGCCCAGACCAAGTCGGACGGCACCAAAGCCGCCAGCAAGTACGGCCTGCGGGTTGAAACCCCCGAAGAATTCGAGGCAGCTATCCGCAAGACACCCACCGCGGACACCTCTGTTAACGAGCGTATCGAGCAGATTCGTGCCGAGCAGAGTGAACAGCGCTACGGACTGCGGGTTGAAACTCCCGAAGAGTTCGAAGCCGCCATCCGCCGGGAACCGGAGCAGGACAGCAAGGCGTCACAAGACTAAGTAGCCCCGAGTCTGCTACCGGAAGGCAAAGAATAAAGCCCCTGCTAGCTCCATCTTGAGGATCTAGCAGGGGCTTTTGCCCGGCGGACTCTTAGAAGCAGCCCGGAGGGTGCCTAGCGGGAAATCTCAGCCATCCAGGCCTCAATGCCCTCAACGGTGCGGGGCAGGGCGGCAGAGAGGTTTTCGTTACCGTCTTCGGTAATGAGCACATCATCCTCAATACGGATACCGATCCCGCGTAGTTCCTCGGGAATCAGCAGATCCTCTTCCTTGAAGTAAAGGCCCGGCTCAATGGTGAAGACCATGCCCGGCTCAATCACACCATCCATGTAGAGCTCCATCTTGGCCTGAGCACAGTCATGCACGTCAAGGCCGAGGTGGTGGCTGGTACCGTGGGGCATCCAGCGGCGGTGGTGCCCACCCTCATCAGACAGAGAAACCTCAGCAGCAACCGGAAGCAGGCCCCATTCGTGCAGGCGGGTTGCCAGAACCTGCATGGCGGCATCGTGAACTTCATGGAACTTACGGCCCGGAACAGCCGCCTTAAAGGCCGCATCGGCGGCTTCAAGAACAATCCTGTAGGCCCTAGCCTGTACCTCACTGAACTTGCCGTTGACCGGGAAAGTACGGGTGATGTCGGCGGTATAGAGGGTATCGTCTTCCACCCCGGCATCGACCAGCATAAGCTTGCCCTCTTCCACCGGCCCGTTGTTAGAAATCCAGTGCAAAATGGTGGCATTGTTACCGCAGGCCGCGATAGTGTCATAGCCCAGGTCATTGCCCTCAATCCTGGCCTGGGAGAAAAAGGCGGTCTCAACCACCCGTTCACCGCGTCGGTGGGCAAGAGCGGCAGGCAGCGAACGGATAACCTCAGCAAAACCATCGATGGTCAAATCGACCGAACGGCGCAGGTTCTCTACCTCAAGCTCATCCTTGACCAGGCGTGCCTGGGAGAGAGCCTCAGTCAGCGCCGCATCGAGCTTGTCGGACTCTTCTAAATCAACGGCGGTGTTGTAACGCGAGGTATCGACCAGGGCATCAACATTCAGGTCAACATCGCGTACTAGGCGGATCCTGATACCGCCCAGAGCCTGCGGCCCGGCGTTCTTGGTAACAGCGACTTCAAGCTCGGACAGATCAGCGGTGCGGATACCGTACTCGGCACCCAGAGACTCCAGGGTAGGGCGGGGGCCAATCCAGAACTCACCGTAGCGGGGGTCGCGGTAAAACATGTCGGTGTCCCGACCAGCTAAGGGGCGAAAATACAGGGTAACCTCGTGATTCGACCCCTGATCGCCGCTGCCTTCCTCAACTGGCTCGTAGACCAGCACAGCATCGGGCTCATGGTCCACACCCAGGCCGGTCTGGTGGGCAAAAGCGGAGTGCGGACGGAAGCGGTAGTCGGTGTCGTTTGAACGGACCTTAAGAGGGCCAGCGGGGATTACCAGGCGCTCGCCGGGGAAGAGCTTGGACAGAGCGGCGCGGCGGGTAGCGGCAAAATCAGCAGCGCGGGCGCGAGCAGGCAGGTCGCCGTTGGTCGGCGCCCAGTGAGCGGCCATAAATTCGGTAAAAGCTCTTGAACGGGGAGCGGCTGACCGGTTGGTGACGCGCTCTTCGATGGGCTGGTCATCACCGGGGGTGGGGGTCTTATCCTGTGTTGTCATACACACCAGTGTAGTGAGGGCGGTCAAGTACCGTCTAGCAGGGCGGGGCCGCACACAGAGGTAGCAACCCGCTGCTCCCTCCAGACTTAGCCAAGCTCATACCCTGACCAAGCTGTTGGCCCTGTAATCTAGGGGTATGTATGACCTGCACACCCATTCCTGCACTTCCGATGGCACCCAGCCCGTAGCCGAGCTGGTTGCTGAAGTAGCCGCGCTCGGTCTGACCGGCTTTG